>CATYEA010000006.1 GCA_958405355.1 uncultured Lachnospiraceae bacterium | reverse complement strand
ATTCTTTACTGTAACTGCTGTGATTCTACATAGTAACATCAAATACGAACATTGGCTGTCCCGGCGTTTTGGAATTGTAAATATCCACAATTTTCTGATAGGTCGCCAGATCACTCGTATATTCCCGAATGATTGGTGCATTGGTAAAGCTTTCTTTAAAATAGCTGGTCTCAAATCCAAAATACTCATAAACTTTATTTCGATTCCAGCCATTGGCCCGATAAGGATGAATGGAAAATGTTTCATAGCCCATTTTTTTTAATTGGCTTGCCACTGTCGGCATTTCTCCCCGTATGTACTGCTGATAAGGGACGGAACCTGCAGGCAGGAATGCCATAGAGTTGCCCGTCAAAAATTCATACTCCGTATTCGCCGTATTTCCTCCCTTCACAGACACATGAAGATTTCCCTTGACCGTATTTTTGGTCATAGAACGGATGTAAGGCATATAATCCACATTTGTCTCAAAATCCCCCAATACCGCAGGGTCCGAAAAAGCCTCATTCATAATGACAATAATATTGGGCTTTACTGAATCAGCCTGTCCCTCTTCATCTTTTTTACTTTCTTCTATGTAAGGTTCCAGTATCTCCTGGACTTTTTGAACACTGTAATTTCCCGGCTTCGAAACATCCAAATACTGCATATTTGAAATAAAACTGACAGCAAATCCATTCAGCTGATAGAAAGCGTTCGGCGTAAAATGATATTCATAAAAACCGACAGCATCATGGACCTCAGGCATCTGCACTGATGTACCATAAAGTACCCACAGAGTCAAAGTACCAAGTACCGAAAGCAGATGATATTGTTTATTCTTTATCGGAAGTTTCCACCGTGTCAGCAGACCGATCACGATCAGCAAGACAAATCCGGCGACAATCAGCATAGATTTCTGATTGAGACTGTAACTGTAATTGTCCGATACACTCATGGCCGTTTTTACAGATAAAATATCCCACGGATACAACGGAACGGATCGGAACTGAATGACATAATAATCAACGAGTCCAATGATCATCACCAGAAGACTGCCCAGACTCAGGCTGATAAAGCTCCTTTTCGATATGACCAGAATAAGTCCGTAAAGCAAGTAGTAAAACGCCAGATTTAAAGCAATGATGGGAAATTCCATATCCTCACCAACAGAATGGGTCAGTGTTTCCAGAAGCCAGAAGCTGACGGCCGGTATCACCAGCCATAGAATTATGCTCGGAATCTTAGGAATACCAATTTTTTTAAACATATTTTCTACCACCTTACCTTTAGTAAAAGAGAAAGGCTGCCTGCCGCAGCCTTCCATCACAAAATCATATTAAATATCACAGTTTTTAACAGTTCTCGGGAACGGAATGACATCACGGATATTGCCCATACCGGTCAAATACATAACGCAGCGCTCAAATCCAAGTCCAAAACCGGAATGACGGGTAGAACCATAACGGCGAAGATCCAGATAGAATCCATAATCTTCTTCCTTCAATCCCAATTCATTCATCCGCTGAATTAATTTGTCAAGGTCGTCCTCACGCTGACTTCCTCCGATAATCTCTCCGATACCCGGAACAAGCAGGTCCATCGCTGCCACCGTTTTATTATCCGGATTCATCTTCATATAGAATGCCTTGATTTCCTTCGGATAATCCGTTACGAATACCGGACGTTTGAAGACCTTTTCAGTCAGATAGCGTTCATGCTCTGTCTGCAGGTCTGTTCCCCAGTGAACTTTATATTCAAATTTGTCATTATGTTTCTCCAGAAGTTCTACGGCTTCCGTATAAGTTACATGGGCAAAGTCGGAGCCTGCCACATGTTTCAGACGCTCAATAAGCCCTTTGTCCACAAACTGATTGAAGAAATTCATCTCTTCCGGCGCATTTTCCAAAACATAGTTGATGACATATTTCAGCATAGCTTCGGCCAGAGCCATGTTATCCTCTAAATCAGCAAAGGCCATCTCCGGCTCGATCATCCAGAACTCGGCTGCATGACGGGTCGTGTTGGAATTTTCCGCACGGAAAGTCGGTCCGAATGTATAGATGTTTCGGAATGCCATGGCAAAGGTCTCACCGTTTAACTGGCCGCTGACAGTCAGATTGGTTTCTTTTCCAAAGAAATCTTTGGAATAATCCACATTTCCTTCTTCATCCTTTGGCATATTTTCCGGGTCCAATGTGGTTACACGGAACATCTCACCGGCACCTTCACAGTCACTTCCGGTGATCAATGGTGTATGCACATAGACAAAATCCCGTTCCTGGAAAAACTTATGAATTGCATAGGCAATCAAAGAACGCACACGGAATACAGCCTGGAATGTATTTGTCCGGGCCCGCAGATGCGTCATCGTCCGCAGATATTCAAAACTGTGACGTTTCGGCTGAATCGGATAATCCGGTGTGGAAGCACCTTCCACATACACACTGTCAGCCTGGATTTCAAAAGGCTGCTTTGCCTTCGGTGTTGCCACCAATGTTCCTTCAACGATGACGGCCGCACCCACATTCAGTTTACAGATATCCTGGAAGTTGTCCAACTGTTCACCAAAAACGACCTGGAGCGTCTGAAAATAAGTTCCGTCATTGATGACCAGGAAACCAAAGGTTTTTGAGTCTCTCAGATTACGGACCCATCCTCCGATCTTCACTTTTTGATCCACATATTTTGAAGAATTCCGATATAATTCTCTTACTGTTACTAAATCCATCGCTAATACCCCCGTATTATTATCAATCTTCTATATTTTACATTATATTTTACCTTTCGTAAAGGTGGACTTTACAGAAATTCAGATGTATAATTACTTGGCAACGATTAAAGAAAGGAAGTTTTTAATATGGATGAACGTATTAAAGTATTCGCTCATAATCTGATCCACAAATCGATTCAGGTGAAACCTGGAGATAAGGTATATATTGACTATACCGGAGAAAGTACCGAAGATCTGGCTCGTCAGCTCATCAAAGAAACCTATGCTGTTGGCGCCATGCCTTTTCCTCACTATACGAATCCACGGGTTCAGCGCGAAATGCTGCTTCACTGTAATGAAGAACAACTTCGCCTGATGGCCCAGGTATCCGCTCTGGAAATGTCGCAGATGGACTGCTATCTTGCCATCCGCGGTTCCGATAACATCTCCGAAAATTCGGATGTCCCTGCGGACAATCTGGCCCTCTACGAACGGCTGTACAGCACTCCGGTCCACCACGAAATCCGTGTACCAAAACTACGCTGGTGCGTTATGCGTTACCCGAATAACTCTATGGCCCAGCTCAACAATCAGAGCCTGGAGGCCTTTGAAGACTTTTATTTTGATGTCTGCTGCCTCGACTACGAAAAAATGGGGGAAGCGATGACACCGCTCATTGAACTGATGGACAAGACGGACAAAGTCCACATCGAAGGTCCGGGAACAGACCTCACCTTCTCCATTAAAGGTGTTCCGGCCATCAAATGCTCCGGTAATATGAACATTCCTGACGGCGAGGTCTACACGGCTCCGGTCAGAGACTCCATCAACGGTACACTGACTTATAATACCCCAGCTGTCTTCCAGGGCTTTACCTTTGAAAATATTTCCTTTACTTTTGAAAACGGTAAAATTATGAAAGCAACGGCCAATAATACCGAACGCATTAATCAGGTTCTTGATACCGATGACGGCGCCCGCTATATCGGCGAATTTGCCCTCGGCGTCAACCCATATATTTTGAACCCGATGAAAGACACTCTCTTTGATGAAAAAATCATGGGGTCTTTCCACTTTACTCCGGGCAACTGCTACGATGAAGCACCAAACGGAAACCACTCTGCCATTCACTGGGATTTGGTTTGTATCCAGAGACCGGAATACGGCGGCGGCAGCATCTGGTTTGACGACGTTCTCATTCGTAAAGACGGACGGTTCGTTCTTCCGGAACTCGACGGACTCAATCCTGAAAATCTGAAGTAAACTATACAAAAACATCCTCCCTGGAAAGCTTGCGAAAATGCTTTCTGCGGAGGACGTTTTCTGTCACTAAAAAAGGATTATCCGGCAGGCGTCGCCGCTCCTGCATCTCTTTTAACCCATAGGGTGCGTGGTTGCAACGAATTTTACCACCTCAGATAATCCTAATTCATATTATTCTTTAATTATAAAATATATTACATCTTTTTGTAAAGAATTCTTTTGTTTCTTAGATAATTCATCAATCTTGCATGACTGATTCTCCAGCAAGAGATTATTGAATTTTTATGCAGACCATCATTGGACGCTGTCCATAATCGAAGAACCACCTGAATAAATCCATTCTCCGTATCTACCTTTTTAATAACCAATCCTGTATCCGCATGTTTATCCTCAATAATGTAGTCCGGTGATTTTAAAACCGTCTCCAAATAGGCAATTGTTCTCAAACAGGAATCCGGATGTCGTTCTTTAATATGCTGCAACTGTCGATCCGTGATGATCACTTCGTCTGTAACCATATCTCCTGTAATACAGCGATATATTTCCTTGTCCAGTTTTCCTATGTACACTTCGGCAACATCCTTTATCCTGCGATTTTCTTTACCTTAGTCTACATTGAATTTCCATGGTCGGCAACCACAATATATCGCAAATTTCGACATTCCAGACACCAACATCTTACTTATAATAACTATAAATGACATTACCGGAGGATGCGATTCCATTCACCGCAGAATCCTGCTCATACCCGGAAACAGTGCCGTCCTTCGGGTCAGCAATGACAATATATCCATTAACATAGCCTTCGGCTACACACCAGGTTCCTTCGCTGTTTTTAACGACCAGCGGAATACCATCCGAAATCATCGTTAAAGCATCATACAGGGTAATTCCCGTCATATCGACCACGTGGAAATCCGGCAGATTTTCCTGAAGATTTTCCAACATATCATTACTATTCAAAACTGGCTCTCCACTCAATTTTTCATAGTTGAAAATCCACTCAAGCACAGCCCGCTGCTGGGCCATTTCGTCGGACTCAGCCAGGGTAATGCTGTAGCCATTCAAATCCTTTTCCTCGACGCGCACAGACGGACGGCTGATAATACGTCCAAGGCTGTCCAAAACCTTGCCGCCATTTGAAAGGGCCTCTTCATAGGCTTCTTTGAACGTCGGGTATTTCATCAGGTTTTCATTATTATAAACAAAATAACCGGTATATTCTTCACTCTGAGCCTGGAATTCCATCTGCGTATTCCGATAAGACTCAATGGCTCTTGCAAAAAGCACGACCGGCATATCATTGCCGTACTCATTTGTCACAAGCCATGTTTCCTGTTTACGCTGATCATTACGGACATTGACAGTACCGATATTTTGACTGTCATTTTGATTATACAAAATGTAATCCACAGACATATTTTCCTGATTATCTCCCTGCCGGAATATCTCCAGCAGATCACCATCGACGCTGGCCTCAGTGATATAACCGCCAGGCACCGTATATTCTTTAAGAACGTTAAGTTCTGGATCTACGATATATAAAACATCCAAATGCTGTTCTTCGGCGGTAATACTGCCGACACCGTAAACCAGGTTTTCACCAAGCATTCCGATCATGGCAATGTCCTGATTTTCTCTTTTTATTTCCTTTGTCTCTCCCGTTTCCAGATTACGCCATTCAATACTTGTCACAGTTCCCGTTCCATCCCGATGGGAAATGACAACGCTCCGGCCGTCTCCTGAAATGGCACAGTCCTCCGACTCAGCCTGTTCCAACACGATTTCCGATTCTTTCATAATAATATCAAAACGGTAAATCGTATCCTCCAGACAAATATACAACATATCATTTGAATCAATAAAGGCCATCTTCTGAATGCCCCGACTCAGCATGTTAAAGTTCTTATCGTACGGAATAAACAGAACCTCCGAGTAGGTTCCATCCACCCGGTTATAATGATTCACTGTAATGCCAAAACGGCCTTCATTGTCCCCATTGTATATATAACCATAAACTGCAAAATACAGGTCGCCATTTTCCTCGGTACGCAGCACCTTGACACCATGGTTCATATAACTCGAATCTCTGTAGCTGACCTGGCTTTTCCGTTCAAAGCCAAAAGCCTGGGTCAATATATTATCACGGGTATTATAAACCCACAGACCACCGTCCGCTACAAAACTAATGTACGTATTGTATTCGGTTTCATTTCCAGTCTGAGTCTCCGAACCAGACTCTCCGGTCTGGCTTTCTTCTTCCTCCGGCTCCTCTTTGCCATACACCTGAATGTCCATCTTGCTCTCATCAACAATCCCCAGACGCATCCGATTATTATTAAAAACAAATGACTGTTCATCCAGTTTTTCTTCCATGGTCCTGGAATAATCCAGCAAATTTACCGTACTTCCCGTGCTGGATACTTCATAATATTCTCTGACCATATAATTATAATTATTTCCGCTGTCGTCCCGGGCTTCAATTTCGTAAACCAACTGAATTTCCCCGGTCTGGCTGTCCAGATTGACAATGGTCATATCCACATCGCTGACGACCTCCGGATTCAAATCCCCCCAGGTAACGACCTCGCTGTCCGAGGAAATCGATACTTTCCGAAAATCATCATTGGAAGCATCCGATGAAAAAGACAAATATTCTGCGATCCGGGAGGATGCGGTCTTTTCAAAAATGGCATTGTGAAAATCAGAGACGAACTGTAGCTTGTCATAGGCCTGAAGATTATTACCATAAATAACACGGGTATAATAATAATATGTCTGCCGCTCATCATCCTCAACGGTCAGATTCAGACAATATTCCTTACCCGACTGTAAATCCGACTGAAAACGAATTTCTGTCTGCCTCTGGCCTTCCACACGCTGAATCTCCGGACATTCCCCCGACTCAATCTCCTGGCTGTTATTCTCATCCATCAGGGAATAAGAAATTTTCCGAACATTGTTCACCGGTTCCGACATTAAAAGCGTTACCGTTTTATTCTCCGACACCGGCGTCATACTCAGCCGCAGATAAGACGCATTCATCTCCTGAACATATGCATCCATTTCATTAATTTTCATGCCGCTGTTTTTTACATATAATTTAATCAGAGATGTATCTCCCTGATTTCTCGACGGATGAATACGGTCATAATTCAGAACATGATTCGTCAGAAGCAATGCCACAATAAACGACACCAGATAAAATCCGACGATAAATAAAATTTTTTTCTTATTTTTCATTCTTTGTTTCTTCCTCTTTCTTCAAGTCCTGAAATAGCAATCGGTACAGTGTCAGATCGCCGTTAAAACCTTCCGCACACGCCTGATAAGCCGCCAACCCTTTTTTCTGGCTGTTTCGGATAGAACCGCCTCTTACCGCACGGATCAAGATATTTTTCGGTGTATGCTCCATATCAATAAATTCCAGCAGCTGGGTCTTATATCCCATCACTTCCAATAGCTGTCCCCGCAGGCCATCCGTGATCAGCGCCGCCATCCGTTCTTTTAGCAATCCATAGTGAAATACCGGAGCAAGCATATCATTCTTTATCTGTCCATTCAATTCATGCTGACAGCACGGAACAGACAGGATAACACGGGCATTCCAACGAATCGCTTTATATAAAGCATAATCCGTCGCCGTATCACAGGCATGGAGCGTAACGACCATATCGACAGAGTCGGCGCCTTCAAAATCAGCAATATCCCCATGAATAAATTCCAGTTGATCATAACCGTATTTATCCCGAAGCTCATTGCAGTGGCGGATGACATCTTCCTTTAAATCCAGTCCGATCATCTTCACTGAATAACCCATTAAAATATTTAAATAATAATACATGGCAAAGGTCAAATAAGATTTACCGCAGCCAAAATCAATCATCGTAAGCTCCCTGTCCTTTGGAAGCTCCGGAAGCACGTCCTGAATAAATTCCAGGAAACGGTTAATCTGCCGGTACTTATCATATTTTGAGCGGACAATCTTTCCTTCGGCCGTCATTACTCCCAAATCCACCAGAAACGGTACCGGCGTCCCTTCCTGCAAAATATATGTCTTTTTCCGGTTATGAGCCAGATTTCCCTTCCGGCCGCCGACGGCTTCCCGTTCTTTTACGGTGACATTTCCCTTTTTCCCGGACAGAATCGTGTACTCCTTGTCCCCGGTCTTAATCTGGGTCTGCTTAAAATCATTCCGGATGCGTTCCAGGACCCAGTTCTGTATCTCATCCTCTGCAATATTTTTATGGAAAACCTGTGTTTTTGTATACTGGGCCGCCTGAAATACAAGATTGTCCTTAATGATGACCGGACGAATCTTTATCTTCTGGATATCTCCGGCATTTTTCCGGTTGCTCAATGTCATGTCAAGTAATTCCCAATTCAGAACCGCATCTAAAATTTCTTCTAATTGTTTCATAACAAAATCCTTTCTGAAACATTGTACCACAGCCATTCCGACTTCACAAGGGGCGGCATTCGCCGCCCCGCGCCCTAACGTGGATAAAGTCTCTGCTTAAATTCTCTGCGGCGGTTCCTCCGATAACAGATTTCATCATAGAGCAGACTTGTCAGCAGCGCCCTGCTCCAGTCCTCCGGTTCCGGACGGCCGGCCCTGGTATATGCCTTATCTACCAGGTGATTCATTGCCGTAATATCCGGATATTCATCATACATACAGCTTCCGTCATATTCTTCTTCGTCGCATACATCCTCTACCCAGCGAAGCATCTCCCTGTTCTGCTTCGGACACATTTTTTTCATGTAATCCCTGTCCTTCAGGAACACATCTTCCTGAGTCCATGGGCTGTCACCAAATACATCATACAGATTCATTTGATGAAGATTTCTATAGTCCATAAGCGCCTCCCATCATTGTTCACGATTATGATATGCTTATTTTTACAGTAAGGTTCCGCACCTTCCCATCTTTTTTACATAGATTAAATTAAAGTTTCTTCAGGTGATTTTATGAATAGTGATTATTTGGGCATACTTGTTAATAAATCCCATCCCCTGGCCGAAGATTATGTACCCTCAGACCTGGTTCCGGTAAATGTTCCCTTTGCCTATATTGGTGATGATCCCCGCAACTATATGCGTGAACCTGCGGCCCGCGCCCTGGAAAATATGTTCCGTGATGCACAGGCCGAGGGCCTGAACCTCATCGGTGTCTCCGGTTATCGTTCCTATGAACGTCAGAAAGATATTTATGAGCAAAATCTGGCCGTCAAAGGCGAAGCCCATACTTCCCTTTATTCTGCCCGCCCCGGAACCAGCGAACATCAGACCGGCCTTGCCATGGATATATCTACCCCTGCGATCCGCTCCGCACTGACAACAGATTTTGAAAACACTCCGGAGGGAAAGTGGCTCCGTGAAAATGCCCCGGCTTACGGTTTCATCCTGCGCTATCCTGCCGGAAAAGAAAACATTACCGGATATGCCTATGAACCATGGCATTTTCGCTATGTCGGTAAAAATCTGGCCGCATATTTAAAAAAGGAAGGTTTGACGCTGGAAGAATATTATCAGCTTCTTGCATTATGACATAGAAATCGTGTATGATAGAACATAGAGTTTTTATATTGGAGGTATCGTTTCCTATGGAACAAAAGAAAAATATCAAATCCCGTCAAAGTGGAATTCTTGTTCATCCGACTTCCTTTCCGGGACCTTTTGGAATCGGCGACCTTGGAAAAGGCGCTTATGATTTCATTGACTTTTTAAAAGATGCCGGACAGACACTCTGGCAATGCCTGCCGCTGGGTCCTACCGGTTTCGGCGACTCTCCGTATCAATCATTTTCCGCCTTTGCCGGTCAGCCCCTGATCATCAGTCCCGAGAAATTGATCGAATGGGAATTACTGACCAAAGAAGACGTAAAGGATGCGCCGGAATGGGATGAAAAGCATATCGACTATGGACCGCTCATTGCATATAAAACCGAACTTTTAAAAAAGGCCTACGCGAATTTTCAACACACACCGATTATTTTATTGCTGGATGAATTCCGTGCCTTCTGTGAAAAGAATGATTCCTGGCTGATGGATTATGCTCTTTTTATGGCACTGAAAGACGCCCACGACGGCAAATCCTGGACCGAATGGGAAGAAAAATATAAATTCCCGACAACGGCCACCAGGGCTGAAGCTATGACTGAATTTAAAACATCCATCAATTATTACCGTTTCATTCAATACATTTTCTTTAAACAGTGGGAAGAACTCAAAGTTTATGCCCACTCAAACGGCATTGAGATCATCGGTGATATTCCTATTTTTGTTTCACCGGACAGTGCGGATGTATGGGCAAATAAAGAGCTTTTCCAACTGGATGAAGAGGGCTATCCGACGGTAGTCGCCGGTGTCCCGCCGGATTATTTCAGCGCTACCGGACAGCTCTGGGGAAATCCCCTCTATGACTGGGACGCTCATAAAAAAAGTCATTACCAATGGTGGATTGCCCGAATACGGCATCAATTGACTCTGACAGATTTGCTGCGTATCGACCATTTCCGTGGTTTTGAAGCTTATTGGGCCATCCCTTACGGTGAGGAAACCGCCATTAATGGCCAGTGGAAAAAAGGTCCGGGAAAAGACTTTTTTGATCATATTCTTGAAGCTTTCGACGGTTCACTGCCAATCATCGCCGAAGATTTAGGCGTGATCACTCCGGCCGTGGAAGCTCTCAGAGATGATTATGGACTCCCCGGCATGAAAATCCTCCAATTCGCCTTTGACGATATTAAGGATAATGACTATCTGCCTTATAATTATAACGAAAATTGTGTCTGCTACACAGGTACCCACGATAACGATACGACCCAGGGCTGGTATCGTCAGGCTTCCCCGGAATCCCAGGACAAGGTGCGCCGCTATTTAAGCTGTGACGGCAGCAATGTTCATTGGGATTTTATTCGGCTGGCTCTGGGCTCCGTCGCCCGATATGTCCTTTTCCCGCTTCAGGACGTTTTTGGTCTGGACAGTTCCAGCCGCATGAATACCCCTGGAATCGGTCAGGGCAACTGGGCTTGGCGTTACCTTCAGGAACAACTGAATGCGGGCACTGCCGCCTATTTAAAAGAACTGTCCGAACTATACGGACGCAACCAGACCCCGGCCGCCGAATCTGAGGAGGTGCATCGCCCATGATCCGTTTCATCTGCGTTATTGTATTTTTACTGCTGTTCTCTGTTATCAGCCTGCCAATGTATCTGGTCGTCAATATCATCGGCCATTTCAGCCCAACGAAAAAGGCGACCGTTTCCCAGAGTTTTGTCGTTTGGGGATTTAAGATGGTATTATTGGCCAGCGGAACAAAGCTTGAGGTTGAGGGACAGGAAAATGTACCGGAAGACACTCCGGTCCTTTACGTAGCCAATCACCGGAGTTACTATGATATTCCAACCTGTTACACACTGGTGAAAAACAATACCGGCTTTGTCTCCAAAAAAGAAATGGAAAAGGTCCCGTGCATCAGCCGCTGGATGCGTTACATTAACTGCCAGTTCCTGGACCGGGAAAATGTTCGTGAAGGCTTAAAAACAATACTCACCTGCATTGATTTGATCAAATCCGGAACGTCGATATTTTTATTCCCGGAAGGCACACGCGGTCTTGGTAAAGAAATGATTCCGTTCAAAGAAGGCGGCTTTAAGATCGCTACAAAAACCGGCTGTCCAATCGTCCCGGTAGCCATCCGGAACACAGAAAATATTTTTGAGACACACATTCCGATGGTAAAAAAGCAAACCGTATCCATCCGTTTTGGGACTCCGATTTTTGTATCCGAATTAAGTCCGGCCGATAAAAAATGCCTTGGAACGACAGTTCAGGAGCAAATTCGTACCATGCTAAATGAAAAATAATCCAAATTCTTTCATTTTTGCTATTCATTTTTAAACCAAAGCATGATACAATTGACAAGGACTGAAATTTTAAGGAGGAAACAGACGATGATACCAGTTGCACTTTTGTCTACACCGGCCATAGTTCTGATTGTCGTCCTCGTGGTCTTAGTGGCTGCCCTGGCATTTCTTACATTCTGGGGAAACAAGCAGCAGAAAAAAGCAGAAGCTGCACAGCAGCAGATTGAAGCTGCCGCACAGCCGATGACCATGCTGGTCATTGACAAAAAGAAAATGAAGCTGACTGAATCTGGCCTGCCAAAAATTGTCATAGATTCCACCCCAAAGCTCTATCGACGCTCAAAGGTGCCGATTGTAAAAGCAAAGGTTGGACCTAGAATCATGACCCTTATTGCCGATGAAAAAATTTATGACTTAATCCCTGTAAAACAGGAAGTAAAAGCCATGGTCAGCGGTATGTACATTTTAAGTGTGAAGAGCCTGCGTGGTCCGGCATTGTCCGCACCGCCAAAAGTTGGATTCTTCCAGAGAATGAAAAACAAAATTTCTGGCAAATAAAAATAAGATGGTATTGTTCATTCAATACCATCTTATTTTTTATTTTTCAAAGAAATATTCCTTTTCATTAAAAATCGTCGGATCCTTTTGTACCTGTCCGGCCAGTTCCAAAAGTTTTCCTTTTTCATTCAGCTCCGGCCTGTCAATGACCAGCTCTACCAGCCGCTCCAACACCGCACCGAGAATCGGCCCCTGCGGAATACCTGCCTGAATCAGATCTTTACCGTTCACAGCCAGCATTTTCACCTCAAAACAGTCTCCCCGACGAAGAATTTTCCTGTATATGTTCTCCTTCTCTGCTAACTGTTTCATCTTTTTCGGCACCACCGACGGATTCTTTGCCGAGACATCCGCCCTCTGTACTTTAATGAAATCTTCAAATATATCTTTGCCAACCCGGTTTAAAGCCCGCCGCACACTGATATCATTCGGCAGATATTTTAATCCGTGCCATTTGACCAACCGGTAAACTTTTTCTAAAGTGTGATTATCAAATTTTAACCGCCGCATGATCTTTCGGCACATTTCTGCACTGACTTCCGGATGCTTATAAAATATATCCCGATCGCCATCCGTCTTTTTCACCACAGGCTTTCCAAAGTCATGGAACAGCATTGTCAACCGAAGTACCGGTTCTGCATCGATATTTTTCAGTGCGATCAATGTATGTTCTTCCACATCATAAATATGATTCGGCGTATGCTGGGCCACCCCGACGATACCGTCATATTCAGGCAGAATGACCCGGGTAATTCCAAGCGCATAGGCTTCCCGAATGCGCTCCGGATGGTTCGATACAAGAAGTTTGACAAGTTCCACCCGAATACGCTCGGCGCTGACTTCTCTCAGCGCTTCCACCCGTTTCGACATGGCCGCTTTCGTTGCCTCATCAATGGAAAATCCAAGCTGGGCCGAAAAACGAATGGCCCGGAGAATCCTTAACGCATCCTCATCAAACCGCTCTCCCGGATTTCCCACACAGCGGATGACCTTTCGCTCCAGGTCCTCCATGCCGTGGAATATATCCACCAGCCCGGTTTCCGGGTTATAAGCCATCGCATTGATCGTAAAATCCCGCCGCTTCAAATCCTCTTCCAGACTGGCTGTAAATGTTACTTCCTTCGGATGGCGATGATCTTCATACTCCCCATCCACCCGATAGGTCGTTACCTCAAAAGCATCTTTATCCATCAACACGGTCACTGTGCCATGCTCAATTCCCGTATCTACAGTGCGCGGAAAAATCTGCTTTACCTGCTCCGGCCTGGCAGATGTAGTAATGTCCCAGTCCTCGGGTTCCCGCCCTAAAATACTGTCCCGGACACATCCTCCTACTGCATATGCTTCAAAACCATTCACGGTCAATTCCCGGATAATCTCGGCCGCTTTACTCGGAATATACATCTTCATCTGCCCCACCCCATCTATCATATAAAACTATTTTAACATTTCAGGACCGTTCATGGAATACTTTTCTCCCATATTTGTCAAATATTTATTGAAGATTTCGTTTTTATGGCTTATAATATTACCTAAAGTTACAGGAAAGTAGGTTTGATATGTCATGGATACAGAAACCAAATTAAAAAAGTACGAACAATGGCTGGTAATTCTGAAAATATTAACCGTCGTATGTCTCATTGCCACTGTCATTTTAGGTTATTTTGCTTCTAAGGGTAAAGTTGATTTTCTTCTTCTGATCATCGCCCTCTTAGCAACAGTCATGTTTTTCATGGCCTACCGTGAAAAATCCAATGCACCTCGTCCCGGCAGTCCGGAATATGAGGCAATTGAACGGGCCCAGGCCGCTAAAATTGAGGCCCAGAAGGAACGTATCTACCGGAAACAGCATCCATTCGATGTTGCCCGTGAACTTGTTGAAAATAATAAAGCTACCGGAAGCAAATCTTCTGAAACAAAGGATTCTGCAGCAAAAAAGGACGCTTAAGCGCCCTTTTTTAATTTAATTCCCCAAAACTTTCTTTCGTATCTCTTCAAAAGATATGGGCCGATATTCCGTCCTTTCCACACAAACACAAATGGACTGACGGCAAAAATCCTTATACGTCGGATTTCCATGAACATGTCCATAAATATTGGCATAAGGCATATTTTCATTAATATACAGCGGCTCATGGGATAAAATCCAAAATCCATCAATGATAATCGGCCATGCACTGGCTTCAACAAATCCGCACTCCCTGTACCATTCCGGTGATTGGGTATCGTGATTACCAAGAACCAGCGTTTTTCTGCCGTTCAAGCTTCGGCAGAGCCGTGTCACCTCGGCCTGATCTCCAAAAGCAAAATCCCCCAGAACAAACACTCTGTCGTCCGGTCCTACAATTTCATTCCAGTTTTTTATGAGCTGCTGCTCCATATCCCTTATATCTTTAAACGGCCGGTTCTCAAAACGAATCATGGCCTCATGACCGAAATGCGTATCGGCAACAAAAAAAGTTCTTTCTGCCATCTCTATTCCTCCCACCTACGGATTCATACTAGCACACTTCCTTTGTCCGGTCAAAAGTATTTTTTGATTCTCGCTTTGTGTCGTGTACTTTTCTTTCATGAAAAGGTATACTAATTGCGAAAGGAGCGAATACATTATGAATCAAAAGAAGATTGGGCAATTTTTAAGGAAACTTCGCAATGAGAAAAAATTGACCCAGGAACAGTTTGCCGAAATTATAGGTGTGAGCAACCGGAGTATCTCCCGCTGGGAAAATGGAGTAAATATGCCTGATTTTGATTTACTCATACAAATTGCTGATTATTTTGATGTCAGTATTGAGGAAATATTAGACGGAGAAAGGAAAATTGAAAATATGGATAAGAAAATGGAAGAAACTTTATTAAAAGTTGCTGATTACAATAATAATGAAAACATGATCTTTTCAAAAAGGCTTAACTATATCTTTTTAATGGGACTGGCTGCTTATATTGTATATATGATCATTGACCTACAGAAACTGACAAACATTGAATTGTATGATAATATTGCCAGTTTCGCTCTTGGACTTGTCCTTGGCGTGTTGATTCTGGGGGTACTGTATACCAGCCGGTATATGTCAAAAATCAGAGCCTTTAAAATGCGGCTGCTGAAACGAAACAAATAAGAACCTGTCAATCTGCAAAGTTTTCTGTAATGCAAATATCCCCTGCGGCCTCAGTCTGCCGCAAGGAATATTTTTAAGTCTCTATTTTTAATTACTGCCTAATGTTATCTCCGTCGAATGACCATCGCCATAGGTCACCGTATAAGTCTCACCAGCCTCAAGCAGGGATGAACTGATCTGAATACAGTCGAAAGATTTCGTCGGAGAGACACTGAGAATCTCCTTTCCTGTACTGTCTGTTAATGTTACCATTGTTCCTGACGGGAGCATGGTATCGGCAACAACGTTGATAGAAAGCTGTGTCGATGAATCACTAAAAGCCATCGCCATGCCGGAGCTTCCTGTGCCTACGAAAGTTCCTCCAGTAATCTCTGCCACACCTTCATAATCTAATGTGCCATTGGCCGAATCCTCAGGCCCTTCAACTACAACCATACCGCCGCTTACATATAAATTTCCATTAGAATCAATGCCGTCACCGGCCGCTTTCACATAAATATCACCGCCGCTGATGCGTATCCAACAATCATCCCCCGATGCAAAACTATTTTGTCCCGGACGGCCATTCGCCAGGGTATCGCTTCCTCCGGCCGAATTAATCCCATCATCCGTTGACGTCACATCAATATCACCGCCCCTGATATCCACTGTCAATCCTTCCAGTCCCTCATAGGATTTGTTCACCTGAATGGTACCTCCGGCAATAACCAACGCATTATCAGCATGTACACCGTCATCCCCCGATTCCATCACAAATGTCCCATTATTGACTGTGATATTTCCATTGGAATGGATACTGTCATCCGATGAGTCTATCGTGAAGTCTCCGCCATTGAGATAAATTGCCGAACCGGCTTTTAAACCTTTTGCACTGTCTGAGGTTTCGCTTTCTTCCAAGTTGCTGGTGCTATTTTCCGGTGGTATCTGACCATCTTCCGGCATCCTGCTCTCTTGTGGCATCTGACCATCTTCCGGCATATCGCCCTCCGGTGGCGTATGGCCATCTTCCGGCATCCTGTTCTCTTGTGGAGTTTGACCGCCTTTGCCGCTCCACCGGCCCCATTCCTCTCGTACCTTACCATTTTCATCATAACTTGCATTGGCACTGCCGCCGCCGCTCACTACCGAGCCGGAACCACCGTTAATCTGGAGTATGGTCTCCGCCTGAATACCATCCTGAGCTGCTGTAATCCGGTATGTACCTCCATCGATCAGAATATAGCCTTTGTCATCCTCCGTATCATTATTGGATTTTATGCCGTCACCGCCTGCAGTGATCGTCAGCTCCCCGTCCTTCACCGTCACAGAATCCTTTCCCTTCAGTCCATGCTGCTGTGCCGTAATATTTAACGTTCCGCTAATGACTTTTAGATCATCTTTACTCCGGATACCATCCTCATAATTTCCAGTAACTTCCAGTGTTCCTTTACCGTTGATACTTATATCGTCCTTACTGAAAACGCAGGCATTTGGTTCATCCTCAGAATCATCGGCATAGACGTAAGCCGACGCATCACTGAGTGTACTGGTCGTCCCCTTTTCAAGGGTTATCACGATTTTTTTACTCTGAACCCCATAAATGACCGAGCTGGTTCCCGAACTGGCCACCAGCTCATTCAGAACAATATGCACCACATCCTCTTTACCCGCATCTACCTGAATCTGCCCATCCATCATCGTTCCGCTAAATACATAGGTTCCGGCCTGAGTAATTTTCAGTATATTTCCATCCGCCTGAATACCATCACCGGAAATCTCAGAAGACTCTCCATTACATTTAATAATCGTTGCTCTTCCTTCGGACCAGCTTTCATCCAAATCATCATCATCATAACTTCCTGTCAGAGTCCCGGTCTCCGCCGTCTCATTTTCATGATTCTGCTCTGTATCCTCAATACTTTCAGACATAACAACAGTTGTTTCGGTTACGGTACCGCTATTCTGAGCGCTGCAGCCGACGAGCAGAGACAATGCCAAACCACTGGCCAGCAGACAGGCTAAATATTTCGAACCTTTCATTCATGAAAACCTCCTATCTATTCTATAATTCTTCTCTCTCCTGAGCCACCCGCCCGCAGACAATGGTCAGATTTCCATTTCGGCACCGCAGCTCATCCAGAAATTTTTTTTCACTTTTATCTCCCCGGAACAATATATGATAGTGAAGCTCGTATAGACTTCCCATATTCACTGTCCGTACTTTCAACAATTCATTCCGGGTCGTATATTCGGCAAAGAGATCATCAAATATGCCTTCATAATCCAGATTTTCAGGAATGGTCACTGTCAAATCCCGCATCATCTGATTCATCCGTCCGACCGGAAGATTTGCTGCCAGAAGCATAACCATTCCCACAATGATCACCAGCAGCCCTCCGATGGCCACATACCCCATTCCGGTAGCCAAACCAACGGCCATCGCCAAAAAAATAGATGCAATCTCCCGGGAATTTCCCGGAACAGAGCGGAAACGAACAAGACTGAAGGCTCCGGCCACAGCCACACCTGTCCCAAGATTTCCATTGACCAGCATGATCACCGTCTGGACAATGGCAGGCAGTAATATCAGGGTTAAGATAAAATTTTTCGAATACTGATTTCTATACATATGTACCAGCGCGATGACTACTCCAAACATAATAGAAAATACCGTACAAAATATAAATTCCGGCACAGTCAGCCCGGCGGATGATAATGACAATACACTGTCAAGCATATAAAAGGCCCTCCCCAAATAAATGTGTTAAATTTTCTTTATAATAAGTACCATACTTTGAAAAAGATATTGGAAAAATTTCCAATTCGGACAATATATGTCCCAACCAAAATGGCATACTATCCGGTATTTTGACTTCCATCAATATTATATTTTACGGCAGCAGACCGATTCCCTGGTCTCAGTCAGCCAGATGGAGCTGTTCCTCCCGGTAACGTATATTTTCATCAAAAGTTACCCGAAACTCCTCCTGCTCCTTTCCAAAATAAGCCCTCCGGTCATAGGCCAAAAATACTGCTGGCTTTGGCTCATAAAACTCTACAAACCACTGAATTTCACTTAAAATCTGGGAATGTCCCTCAGGAATAATTCCTGAATATAAATATTTTTCCGCATTATCCAGCCGCATTGGTATCCGACGCTTATACACGACGCCGTCATATTTTTTCTTCAGTTCAATAAATACCTGACTGTAAGCTTTTGGCACCCCATAACTCCGAAGCCGAAGTTTTTCCTTATAATGCGGCTTTTCTATGGATGTTCGTATAAGCTCATAATCCTCCGTATCAAAATAAACATTACAAATCGTATGAAAACCATATTCATCCAATATCAGCCGTCCGTCCACCCGTTCCATCAGCGCCCTGTACTGTTCACGGGTCAACAAATATTTCTTCTCATACCGCTTAAAAACTTCCTGTACCTTTTCCACTGCTCACCCTCATTTCTCATATTTTAGGTGTTCCCATTATCCCATATAAATGTGGTACAAAAATGGAAAATTTGTGAAAATGTTTTGAAAAGCCTGTGTAAATTCTGTGTCGATATTTCCATTGACCTCATCGCAAATATCTTTTACAATAGAGAAAATGAAACATATCAGGAGGAAAAATTTATGAAGGAAAATGTCTTTATCATGGAACATCCGTTGATTCAGCATAAAATATCCATGCTCCGGGATGAACGCACCGGAACCAATGAATTCCGTCGGCTCATTGAAGAGATTACCGTTCTCATGGGTTATGAAGCACTTCGGGATCTGCCGCTTGAAGATATAGAAATCAAAACACCGATTGAAACCTGCCATTCACCGATGATTGCCGGCAAAAAACTTGCCATCGTTCCGATTCTTCGTGCCGGGCTTGGCATGGTCAATGGAATTCTGACGCTTGTCCCATCCGCAAAAGTTGGTCATATCGGTCTCTATCGTGACGAAGAGACTCACGAACCTCATGAATATTTCTGCAAACTTCCGGCACCGATCGACCAGAGAACCATTGTTGTTCTTGACCCAATGCTGGCTACCGGCGGTTCTGCTGTGGCCGCTGTGGATTTCATTAAAGAACACGGCGGTAAAAATATCAAATTCATGTGTATTATTGCAGCTCCGGAAGGTATTAAACACTTCCAGGAATGTCATCCGGACGTGCCGATCTACTGCGGACATCTGGATCGCTGCCTGAATGAAAATGCCTATATCTGTCCGGGTCTCGGCGATGCCGGCGACCGAATCTTCGGAACACGTTAAAAAAAAACTTCCTCTTGGAAAGCTAGAAAACGCTTTCTACGAGGAAGTTTTTTTCCTTTTCATGATGCCCTCATGACACCAAATTTTTTATTTGAAATGGATTTCATCCGGTGAGATCATCGCATCGGAAGCCGGGAGTCCAAGCAATCGGCACAGCATCGGTGCAATGCTCCTCTGTCCGATATAATGGTCTTCAAATCTTCCATTCTCCACCAGAGGGCTAAAAATGTACAATGGAACATCTCTTTGAAGGTTTTCTATACCACAATGAATGCCATTTTCATCCATTCCATGGTCTGCCGAAACCACCACCTGATATCCGTCCTCAAGCCATCCATTCAGAAGATCTGCGATCAAAACACCCATATCGGCCACTTTCCAGGCATATTCCCGGCTGTCTGCCCCGTAAGTATGTCCGGCGAGATCAATGCTCATCGGATGGTAAAGCATAAAATCCGGATGATAAGCTTTCCGGATGGATTCACCGTCCATAAATAAATGGGAATCCGGGTAGGAATCTTCCCAGTAATACAAGCCATAATCGATCAGTCCTTCCCCCGTGCCAAACTGAATCCTGTCGCGATGTTTATCAAAAGGCGCCCGATTATATAATTCGCTCATCCAGAAATAAGCTGCTGCTCCGCTGACCAGCCCAGCTTCTCTGCACAGATTGAAAATGCTTGTCTGATTTGAACGGCGCACGATTTCATTGCATGTAATTCCATGAACATGACTCGGCACCCCGGTCATTAATGTTTCATACATCGGCCGTGACATGGAGGGAAGCTCACCCTGGACTTTATATTTGGCCGCCAGCCCATAGTCCACCATATGTTCCAGATAGCCCAAATATCTGGTTGCTATTTCATAACCACATGCATCTAAAAGTACAAATATCGTTTTACCCATTTTTCTCTACCTCTGCATATCCAGGCGTTCCAACACACCTTTTACAACCGCCATGCCGACTCGTTTCAGAGCCTCTTCCGTATTTGCTCCTAAGTGGGGCGTGGCAACAAAATTATCTAATGTAAGCAACGGATGACTTCCGCTCACAGGCTCGTCCACAAATACAT
>CATYEA010000005.1 GCA_958405355.1 uncultured Lachnospiraceae bacterium | reverse complement strand
CCAGGAACATTCCGTAAAGGCCGACACTGAGGGCACGAACAACATTCAGCGGAAGCAGATTGCCCATTAAAACGCCTAAATAGGTGCCGGCGGCCCAGCACGGAGCTGCGATTGCAATGATGCCGTAGGTGTAAAATGGATTCAATTTTCCGGGAACAGCCATGGAGACTCCGAAAATTTCGTCTGCAATGTCGACGGCGATAAGCAGTCGATGATGCAGGGGCGTTTCCGGCGAAAGTTTTTGACTGAGGGCGCAGGACATTAAAAGGTAGCGGGCGTTGGCTATGAATACCATTAAGGCCACTTCAAGATATCCTGCACCAGCTGCAATCAGTGTAAACCCGGCAAATTCACCGGCGGATGCATTGTTGGTCAGACTGGTAAGCATGGCTTGGAAGGGTGTAAATCCAGCATTTTTTGCGGCAATTCCGAGTGTAAAGGATACAGCCAGGTAACCTAAGGCAATGGGAAGTCCATCCCGAAGTCCTCTGGAAAACCATGTTCTATTTTCATTTCTCATAAAAATTCCTCCTTTTGAACCATATTGTATCTCCGGTATTGAAATTAGTCTAACGAATTATTATAATTAAACTATTAGTTGAACTTATGGAAAGGTGAATCCGATGAATCGATATGAAGTCTTTATTAAAGTGGTAGAATGCGGAAGTTTCACAAAGGCGGCAGAAGTGCTGGATTATACCCAGTCAGCAGTCAGTCAGATGGTACATACGCTGGAGGAAGAATTATCCACGACGCTTTTGCTTCGCTCTAAAAATGGTGTAATATTGACGGCAGATGGCGAAGCCTATTATCCTTATATATGTTCGATCAACAACGCCCATCGTGAGTTGGAAGAAAAGTATAGAGAAATGCAGGGACTTGGCGGCGGAAAGATACGAATCGGTTCCTTCACCAGCGTGAGCAGGAATTGGCTGCCGGGATTGATGAAAGTTTTTAAAGAAAAATATCCGGATGTGCGGTTTGAATTATTTAAAGGTGAATATACAAACATTGTTCAATGGATTAAAGAGGGAAGGGTGGATTTTGGATTTGTAGTTCCGAATGCGGTAAGCGGGCTGCAGGTTTTGCCGCTCTATACGGATGAAATGGTCGCTGTGTTGCCGAAAAATCATCCACTGTCTTCAAAAAAGACGGTGGCTTTGGCGGATTTAGCGGATTGTCCGAATATTTTGCTGGATGAAGGCGAACTTAGCGTTCCCTTGAACGCTTATGAAAAAAATCATCTGGAGCCGAATATCCAGTATCGGGTGTATGATGATTATTCAATTATTACTATGGTGGAACAGGAACTGGGAGTTTCTATTTTATATAAGGCTGTTGTACAGAATCTGGAGCGTTCCTGCGCAGTTCGGCCGATTGAGCCGATTGTGGAACGGACTGTGGCAATCGCATGTAAAAACAGGAAAACTTTGCCGGTGGCCAGCCGGTATTTTATGGATTTTATTCAGGAATATTTTCAAAAAGATTAGGGGCTGCTCTTGATTTTCAAGGCAGCCCCCTGGTTTTGTTCATCTGCTCTGTTATTTGATAAGGAAGTAGTCGTTGGCCGTACCAAGTGGTTTGCCGGCCGCTGTGAGGACAACAAACTTGTCCCATTCCGACACCATATCTTTCATTTCGCCGGCATCCGGATTTGTCACCTGCCAGCAGATGATAAGTGGTTCGTCAGCAACGTCGATGGCCTTGCTCCAGATCATGATCAAATCTTTATCTGAGTCATCAAGACACATATCGCCCTGAAGTTTTAATGCGATTTTTTGAACGTCCATATTTTTCGCCTCGGATTTCTTAATTTTATTCAATGATAACAGATAGACTTTCCTGAATCAATATGGAAATGTGGTTTTTTTGCAGTCAATGCCCAAGATTGACAAAAATTTGACTCGATTTGAAGAAAATGTATTCAAATTGATTAAAAAAACAAACAAAATACATGGCGTAGCGTTGACTAACTGTATTTTTTTTAATATACTTAATACGTAAAACGACGCAATAAATTCGTCAGAAAGGGGCGTAACAATGAATAAAATCACGGATGAATTGTATGAAAGATTCAAAAAGAATCTTGAAAGCGTGAATGGAACATGTGTGCGCACTTCCAAGGAAAATCTTGGAAAGGCAGTTGCCGGAATTTTTAAAGAAGCCGGCATTCCTGATACATGTATCGTTGAAACTCCGCTCATGGAAGAGGGAGGAGTTATCAACGCTCTTGAAGAAGCAGGGATTAAAGTGTACACAGACCACATTCGTCTCAATGCAGAGACAGTAAAAGGCGGTGTTTCCGAGAGCCAGTATGGTATTGCAGATCTCGGCACCATGGTTCAGGCAAGGGACGTTATCGATGAAAGAATCGTATCAACGATGTCAGAGTATTATATTGGTATTTTAAGAGGTTCTACAATTGTACCAGAATACGATGATATGTTTGACATTCTTGCAGAACTTTCGGAGATGCCTAATTTTGTCGGCTTTGTCACCGGCCCGAGCCGTACAGCCGATATCGAGTGTGTCAGCACCGTTGGTGTGCATGGACCGCTCCAGATGTCCGTAGTTGTTGTAGATGATGAATGATCAGGTAAGGAGGGAATACAATGTCAAGTGAAGCATTAAAACAAGAAATTCGGGCTGCATTGGACAACACCACTCTTGCCAGAACACTGGGTACATTCTGTAAGACATATCCGGCCAGAAGAGAAAAAGCTTATGAAGGTGTTGATTTTGAAGCTACACGAAATAAGATCAGCGAAGTAAAACGTTATGCAGCAGATCATGTTGATGAGATGATCGCAGAGTTTACTAAGAATTGTGAAGCAAGAGGTGGACATGTTATCGTTGCCAAGAGTAAAGACGAGGCAATGGAAAAAATCCGCGCTCTTGTAAAAGAAAAAAATGTTAAGACGATCGTTAAATCCAAATCCATGGCTTCTGAAGAAATCCATTTCAATAAAGTTCTTACAGAAGATGGTGTTTTGGTTCAGGAAACAGACCTTGGTGAGTTTATCATAGCTCTTGAAGGAAATACACCGGTACATATGGTTATGCCTGCACTTCATCTGAATAAAGAAGAAGTTGCCGATCTGTTTACTGACTATACAAAAGTTAAAAATGAACCAATTATTGCAGAAGAAGTTAAGACAGCCCGTAAGGTTATGAGAGAAAAATTCTGCACAGCAGATATGGGTGTTTCCGGCGCTAACGTAGCAGTTGCCGAGACAGGTACAGTATTTACCATGTCCAATGAAGGTAACGGCCGTATGGTTGGTGCTCTTCCGAAAATCCATCTTTACATTTTCGGTATTGAGAAATTTGTAAAATCCATGTCTGATGCACGCTGGATTTTCAAAGCTCTTCCACGTAATGGTACAGCTCAGAGAATCGCAGCTTATGTTTCCATGTACACAGGTGCAACGAATGTTGTTACAGATAAAGAGAATGACACAAAAGAAAAGAAAGAGTTCTATGCAGTTATTCTTGATGAGCCAGGCCGTCGTTCAATCCTTGAAGAGCCTGAGTTCAGACAGGTATTTGAATGTATCCGTTGTGGAGCCTGCCTTGATGTCTGTCCAGCTTTCGCATTAGTCGGCGGACATGTATATGGTTCCAAGGTATATACCGGCGGTATCGGTATCATGCTTACCCATTTCCTTATTGATGAAGGCCGTGCAAGTGAGATTCAGAGTCTCTGTCTCCAGTGCGGAAGATGTAAGGAAGTCTGCGGCGGCGGCCTTAAGATTACCGATATGATTCGCAAGATTCGTGAGAAGAATGCAAAAGAACATCCAAATGCAATTCATAAATTCGCACTGGATGCAGTCAGCGACCGTAAGCTGTTCCATTCTATGCTTCGTATCGCATCTGTTGCACAGGCACCATTCACAAAGGGCCAGCCGATGATCCGTCATCTGCCGATGTTCCTTTCCGGCCTGACAGAAGGAAGAAGCTTCCCGAATATTGCACAGGTTCCGCTGCGTGACATCTTCCCGACGATTGAACAGGATGTTCCAAATCCAAAGGGCAAGATTGCATTGTTTGCAGGCTGTCTGCTTGATTTCGTATATACAGACCTTGCACGTGACGTTGTTGTTGACCTGAACTCTATTGGTTATCTTGTAGAGATGCCTTTGGGACAGGCTTGCTGCGGATGTCCGGCATCGACTATGGGTGATGTTGATAATGCCAGAAAAGAAGCAGAAATCAATATCGAAGGTATGGAAGCAGAGAAATATGATTATATTGTATCCGCATGTCCATCCTGTACACATCAGCTCCGTGATTATCCAACCTTCTTTGAGGAAGGCACAGAGATGCATAAGAGAGCAACTGAACTTGCAGACAAGACATTTGACTTCTGTAAATTGTTCTATGACCTGGGCGGATGCGAAGAATCCGGCGACGGAAAAGCTGTTAAAGTTACTTATCACGATAGCTGCCACCTGTGCAGAAGCCTTCGTGTAACACAGGAACAGCGTGAACTTCTCAAGAACACCAAGGGTGTTGAATTTGTTGAGATGGAAGAACATGACAACTGCTGTGGTTTCGGCGGTACATACAGTGTTCTTTATCCGGATATTGCAACACCGATCCTTGAAAAGAAGATTGCTAACATTCAGGCTACAGGCGCAGATGTTGTTGCAGTTGACTGTCCAGGATGTATGATGCAGATTCGTGGTGGTTTGGATGCCCGCGGACTGGATATCAAGGTTAAACATACAGCAGAAATTATTGCTGAAAAGAGAGGCCTTGTTTAAGACTTAAATCGACATTAATGTAAAAATAGACTAAAGATGAACTGGAGATAAAATAATGACAGAACGGAATAATGCCTGTGCGATGATGGAAGAGTCAGCGATGGAACGGGTAAATTACTATATACACAAAATCGCTGAGAACTCATTTGCCGGCACCAGAACAGGCGCCGTGCTGGATGATGTGCTCGGTTCATCCGGTAAAATGATTCGCCCCAGACTTTTGCTGCTGTGCAGTGCCTTCGGACCCTATCCTTCGGAGCGGGCCGAAAGGCTCTGCATGCTGGCAGCGATGGTGGAACTCACTCATATGGCGTCGTTGATTCATGATGATATCATCGATGAGGCACCATTTAGACGCGGAAAGCCTTCGATTCAAGGCAAATACGGGAAGGATGCGGCAGTATATGCCGGGGATTTCCTGATTGAGCGGGTTCATTACTGGCAGGTGAAAGAGCAACTTATTGATGCAGCAATGATTCTTTCTAAGACCGTTGAAAATATGTGTATCGGAGAGATAGGACAGGCGGTATGCAGGTATGATGTTAATGTGACCGTGGATGCCTATCTGAAGAATATCAAAGGAAAGACAGCGTCCCTTTTTAGTACGGCCTGTGAGCTTGGAGCGATTGAAGCCGGATGCAGCAAAGATATTGCCGGGAAACTTAAATGTTTCGGAGAGTATCTGGGTATCATGTTCCAGTTTCGCGACGATCTTCTGGATTTTACATCCAGTGAAGTGGCTGAAGGAAAGAAGACGCATAAGGATTTTCATGATGGAATATATACACTTCCTGTTCTTATGGCGCTTGGAGTACCTGAGGGCAGGGAGGCGCTTTTACCGATCATGAGAGAGAATGCAAAGCGAAGTCTGAGTGCTGACGAGATAGAGCAGATGGAGAAATATGTGATCCGCTGCGGCGGTGTGGAGCGTACTGTGGAAGAGATTCACAGATATGCGGCATTGGCCAGAGAGATATTGGATTCACTGGAAGATATCCCGGAAGCACGGAAGATCAGAAGGATGTTGGATAAACTTGAGGCAATCTGAGCATTATAGACCACTGACACCAAGATTGGCACTGAATCTGGCAGCGCCTCATACATGGGCGGCATCGGTATTTCCCGCATTGTTTGCCGACTTTTATTGCTGGCAGCAGGGACTGGGACTTACATGGTTTAAAGGAATTATGCTTCTTGCAGCCTGTATCTTTCTTCAGAGTGCGGTCAACACCTTAAATGATTATTTTGATTTTATAAAAGGAGCTGACAGTGCGGATGATCATGTGGAAGTGAGCGATGCGGTTCTGATTTATGGAAATGTCGCTCCGGGGAGTGCCCTGATTCTCGGAATCGTGTATATGGCCGCAGGAGCCGTCCTGGGTTTGGCTTCCTGTATAGGAAGCGGTGTGGTTCCGATTATTATCGGCATCATAGGCGGTGTGGTGATTCTCATCTATTCAGGTGGACCGATTCCCGTCTCCTATCTTCCGATAGGAGAAATCGTGTCAGGTTTTGTGATGGGCGGCCTTATTCCATTGGGGATTGCAGGCTGTGCTGATGGCAGATTTCACTGGCAGATTCTTTTCTATTCGCTTCCGATGGTTGCAGGAATCGCATTGATCATGATGAGCAACAATGGCAGCGATATTGAAAAGGACAGGAAGGCCGGGAGGCGTACCTTTCCGACCTGCATTGGAAGACCAAGGACGCTTGAGTTATACCGCTATCTCATAATATCATGGGTGACGCTTGTGACGGTGATGCCGGTGGCTCTGCTGGGACCAATCGGTCTGGTAGGCGTATTGCTTGTGGTGTTCCTGGGAGGGAAAGTCATCAGAAAGCAGTTGGCGTGTACACTTGAGCCAGAAGAACGTATTGCAGCGATGAAAGGGATTGCTATGACCAACATTGTACTGAACGGAGCTTATACGGCTGCTTTTGCAGCAGGATTCATTCTGGAGGTTTTACATGGCTGAGTATTCTAAAGAGCAGCGTGTTTACGGTGTATTTCAGAGTATTTCAGAAGGCTATGACAGTGCGAATAACAGAATTAGTCTGGGATTGCAGAATAGCTGGAAGAAGACGCTCACGGACAGACTGACTGCAAATACTCCGCGAGGAACCAATATACTGGATGTTTGCTGCGGAACCGGGGATATAGCGCTGAAGATGGCTGACGCAAGACATGACCTTAAGGTGACAGGGATCGATTTTTCACCAGCCATGCTTGAGGTGGCAGAAAGTAAGCGCGGTGGCAGGCAAAACGTCCGTTTCACACAGGGCAATGCCATGAAACTGCCTTATGGGGATAATTGTTTCACGGCAGCGTGTATTTCATTTGGACTCCGGAATACGGCGGACTATGAACAGGTTCTGCGTGAAATGCGAAGAGTTGTCAGACCTGGTGGTTACATATATTGTCTGGATTCGTTTGTCCCTGACAGTCCGTTTATACGGCCATTTTACAATGTGTATTTCCGTCATATAATGCCGATGCTTGGCGGCGGCCGGAAGTATAGACAGGAATATATGTGGCTGTATGAATCGACACAGAAGTTTCTACATCGTGGAGAACTTGAAAAGATGTACCGTGAGATCGGATTAAAAGCGGTAGATCATAAGAACAGAATGTGCGGTGCGTGCGTTTTGGTGTGGGGACGAAAATAATATATAATTTGTAAATATTAACCTTTGGCTTTTAAACAATAAGGAGGATATAAATGAGCGAGAGAGAATTTGACGCCGACGTTATCATCGTGGGTGGCGGACTTGCCGGATGTTCTGCAGCGATTGTTCTTGCAAATGCAGGCCTCTCCGTTATCGTTATCGAACGTGGAGATTATTGCGGCGCTAAGAATATGACAGGCGGACGTCTCTATGGGCATAGCCTTGAAAAGATTATTCCGAACTTCAAAGAAGAAGCCCCGATTGAGAGAATTATCAAACATGAGAAAGTTTCTCTTATGACAGCGGATGGCTCACTGGATATCGGATATGGTTCAGCAAAATTAAGTTCAGAACCAGGAAATGCATCCTACACGGTACTTCGTGCAAAATTTGACCAGTGGCTGGCTGAAAAAGCTGAAGAAGCTGGTGCAGAAATTATCACAGGTATTCTTGTTGATAATATTATCGTTGAAGATGGCAAAGTTGTAGGTATCGAGTCTGATGGTGAAGAGATGTATGCAGAAGCTGTTATTCTTGCAGATGGTGTTAACTCATTGCTTGCACAGCAGATCGGTATGAAGAAAGAGCTTGAACCTGGACAGGTGGCAGTAGGCGCTAAAGAGACGATCAAACTCAGCGAAGAAATTATCAATGAGCGTTTCGCTCTTAAAGACGGCGAAGGTACAGCATGGCTTTCTGCTGGTGACCCTACCGTTGGCGGCTTTGGCGGCGGCTTTATCTATACCAACAAAGATACAGTATCCGTAGGTGTCGTTGCCACATTAAGTGATATTGGACATTCTGATGTATCTGTTCCTCAGATGCTTGACAGATTTAAGGAACATCCAGCCGTTGCTCCGTTTATTGAAGGCGGAGAAACGATTGAATATTCAGGACATCTTGTACCTGAAGAAGGTATCCATATGATTCCTGAACTCTACAGAGACGGTGTGCTTGTTACTGGTGATGCTGCTGGTATGTGCATCAACCTGGGCTTTACAGTAAGAGGTATGGATTTTGCAATTGAATCCGGACGTCTTGCAGCCGAAACATTGATCAAAGCCCATGCAATCGGTGATTTCAGTGCAGCAACACTTTCCGAATATGAAAATGCGCTGAAAAACAGCTTTGTTATGCAGGATATGGAAGAATGTAAGGGATTCCCGACATTGCTTACATGCAGAGGTATTTTTGAGGATCTTCCGGCCATGGCTGATGATATTGCAGCTAAGCTGTTTACAGTGGATGGTCAGCCAAATAGCGGACTTATCATGTACATTGTTGAGTCCATCGCTAAGAAGACCAGTGCTAGAGAGCTCGTTGACATGATCACAAATATACTGGAGGCGTTCTAATATGAAGAAATTGAGTGTTGAAGCGAAGTTAGGCCTTGACTTATTCCATACGGATGAAGAGAATTCTCATATCGATGTAGACCTTGAGTGTACGGATGAAGAAGAAATCAGAAAACTCGTTCTGGCCTGCCCGGCAGAATGCTATAAGTACATTGATGGAAAGTTCAGCTTCTCATATCTTGGATGCCTTGAGTGCGGAACCTGCAGAGTTCTTTCTCATGACAAGATTGTTAAGGGCTGGAAACATCCACATGGTGAAATCGGTGTATCTTTCAGACAAGGTTGATAGACCATAATATAATGAGTCACATCAGAGTGAGACTTTGGTGTGACTCATTTACACATTGGAGGAATGTAAATGGGCAGAATTATTATTTTTACCGGTAAAGGCGGCGTGGGAAAGACTAGTGTGGCGGCTGCTCATGCCATAGCTTCGGCTGATGAGGGGAAAAATACACTGCTTGTCAGTGCGGATATGGCGCATAATCTTGGAGACATTTTTGAGACAGAAGTCGGCGGACATGTGAAAAAGGTGAGAGACAATCTGTTTTTGCTGGAACTTGACCCGGATTTGCTGATGAAGGAAGAATTTCCGAATGTGAATAAAGCGATCACGTCATTAATGGGTAGTTCGGGGAAGGCTCTCAGCAATGTGGGGGATAATTTTATGATTCCCGGATTCGAGAACCTGTTTTCACTGATGAAAATTAAAGCTATCTATGAAAGCGGCGAGTATGACAGGATTATCGTAGATTGTGCGCCGACAGGAGAGACGCTATCCTTACTGAAACTTCCGGAGCTGCTCACATGGTATATGGAGAAATTCTTTCCGGTGGGCAAGGTTATGGTGCGGGTACTGGCTCCGGTGTCTAAGGTTAAATATAAAGTTACGCTTCCAACGCATGAGGCGATGAACGAGATTGAAGAGATGCACGGGCAGATGGTCTTGCTGCAGGAACTTTTAAGAGACCCGGATGTTTGCAGTGTGCGTCTTGTATGCGTGCCGGAAAAAATGGTTGTCGAAGAGACAAAACGGAATTTTATGTATTTAAATTTGTACGACTATCAGGTCGATGGGGTTTTTATTAACCGTATTTTGCCGGATGATACAGGCAGCGAGTTTATGAACCGATGGCGGGACATACAGAAAAAATATATTGATGAGCTTGAGAGAGTATTTGCGGAAGTGCCGGTGACAAAGATACCGTGGTATTCCAAAGAAGTTCGGGGAAAAGAAGCAATTGAACATCTGGCCGGCGATGTGCTGAAACTCCCGAATCTTTTCGAAGTAAATGTTCAGAGGGAAAAAGAGACCTATGATGTCATTGACGGAGGCTATCGTCTGTCTATAAAGCTTCCAGGGGCTGAGGTGGATAAAGTCAGCGTCACTGTACATGATATGGATATAGATATAAAAGTAAATAATTACAATCGGTGTATTCCTCTTCCGAATACACTGAGAGGGGCACAGATTATGGATGTGTGCTTTAAAGAGGATACACTTCAGATTTGTCTGAAGGTGGCCGAAAGGACGGAAGAAGCCGGAAAGGATGTGAAGCAGCCATGAGAATTCTTATCTATACCGGTAAGGGCGGCGTTGGGAAGACAAGTATTGCCGCAGCTACCGCTGTAAATATAGCACTCTCCGGGAAAAAAGTCCTTGTTATGAGTACAGACCAGGCCCACAGCCTGGCAGATTCTCTGGATATGAAGCTGGGCTTTGAACCGACAACGGTCTTTGAAGGGCTTCAGGCCCTGGAAATCGATCCGGTGGCCGAAAGCACAAAGGCCTGGGGGAATCTGCGGGATTATCTCAAACAGATTATTTCAGGGAAGGCCAATGGGGGTATCGCGGCGGATGAGGTATTATTGTTTCCGGGGCTTGATGAATTGTTTTCACTGCTGAAAATTCTTGATGCCTGTGAAAGCGGCGAATATGATGTGATTATTGTCGATTGCGCGCCGACGGGAGAAACGCTTTCATTACTTCGATATCCGGAACGTTTGGCTGTTCTGGCAGACAAATTACTTCCGTCTGTGCGCAGCATGAACAATGCGCTGGGCGGACTGATATCCCGTAAGACTCAGGTGCCGAAGCCAAGGGATCAGGTGTTTGAAGAATTTGATAAACTGGTCAAACGGCTCACTCAATTGCAGAAAATTTTGAAAAACAGAGAACTTGCCAGCATGCGTATCGTGACAACGCCGGAGCGTATTGTCATGGACGAGGCCAGACGCAGTTATACATGGATTAATGAGTATGACTTTGGCGTGGATGCCGTCTATGTCAATAAAATTTATCCGGAAGAAGCAATGCAGGGGTATTTTGCGGGATGGACGGATATGCAGGAGAAAAGTCTGAAACTGGCGGAGCAGAGTTTTGGAGACTGTAAGGTTTTCAAGCTGATGCTGCAGGAAGAAGAGCTGCGCGGAATAGAGACTTTGAAATCGGTTGGCGGTAAACTTTATGCAGAAACTGATCCGGAAACTGTATTCAGCCGGGAACAGGCTTTCCGAATGGAAGATGAGCAGGGCACACGAATCTTTATTGTCAAACTTCCGTATGTGTCCGAAAAAGAGATTAATGTTTCCAAGGATGGGGAAGATTTGATTCTTGTTGTACGCAATCAGACAAGGCGTTTTCGTCTGCCGGATAAAGTCCGCAGGAGAAAAATGACAGAATGGTCATTTGATAATGGCGAACTTCGTATTCAGTTTGATTATGACTAATGTGGGAAGGTGTAAGTTATGGAAGAGAAAAAAGATATTGGGCTCAGTTATCTGCGTCAGTTGGACATGAATCCACCGAAGGAAAGTAAGCTGCTTTATTTCCAGTTCAGTGCAAAATACGGAGAGACGGTGGGCCGTAAGATGCTGACCGATCTTTATCGAAAAATTCGTGAATTTGAAGAGAATCCGAATTATCTCAGAGAATTCTATGAGATGAAGAATGAGCTGTTGGATAAAGCCCTTCTTTTTAATGGTGGATACCAGGCGGATAATTACCGTCAGATGTGTAACTGGATCGTGGAGAATTACGATGTTTTTGGGAAAAAGATTTTGGATGCCGGATGTGAGTGCGGAATTATGAGCTGCTTCCTTGGTATGGCATTTCCGGAATCGCAGATCACAGCCGTTGACAGAAGTCCAAACGCGATTAAGGCGGCCAAAGAACTGGCGGACCGGCTGGACGTACACAATATAACATTTATTAATGCAGATGTCACAAACCTTCCGGGACAGAAATACGATACAGTATTTTCCATGCGCCTTCTTCAGGAAAACTGCGAAATTAATAATGTGATGTCAAGTTATAACATGTTGAAGGCGGAAGCTGCTGATTTTGCTGAGAATATTCATGATTTTGCAAAGAAGCTGACGGGGCTTGTTGCGGAGGATGGCTATCTGGTATCCGCAGAACGCTGCGACGTGGATCCGGTTTTTCTCGGATGGATTCAGAAGCTCAACGAATGTGGCCTGGCCGGAGTTCCGGAATGTTATCGGGAGATCGTCTGTCAGGAGATGGAAAATCAGGGACGTATGCAGATTTTTGTGGCCCGAAATTCCGGTATGGAAGATGCGGACGAAGTTTATAGATTCTGGTGCGCCTGTCAGATCGTTCATACGGAGTTGGCAAAGAATTCTCAGTATACGGGATGGTATGCGGATATGGAACTTCAGAACTTTGGAAAAGATTTGCTGGATGGATTTATTCTGCAGGATAAGGCAGGAAATAATCTGCTGACCTATTCGCTTTGGTCTCATAAAGAGTTCCCGGATTTCATGCTTTTATACCAGGCTATGAATGATGAACATATCCTTACGCTTTATCAGGTATCAGCCAAAGAGGACATTATGCGTCAGATAGAGTCTATGAAACAGGAATATGTGCAGGCTGGAACTGTAGCGAAGCCATTGCTCTTTGAAAATGGCGTTCTTAAAAGCTGACGTTGGAAAACGGGTTTTGTTAGCGCTAGTCAGAAAGGAATAAAATGGACCGGAAAGATATTTTTGTAATTCAGGGAACCGAATATAAAGCGATGACTATGAAGGTTCTGGAGGCTGCCGGACTGGCGGAGGATATCGGAGACAGGCATCAGCGCGTTGGCCTGAAACCCAATCTTGTCGTTGCACGGGATGCTTCCGGCGGTGCAACGACCCATCCGGAGCTGGTGGATGGCGTATTGACCTATCTTAAAAATAATGGATTCGATAACCTGGTCGTACTGGAAGGTTCATGGGTCGGAGATCGGACATCGGAAGCTGTGATTGCCAGTGGAATTGATGCTGTATGTAAAAAACATGGAGTGCCCTTTATTGACACCCAGAAGGATAGCTTTCAGGAATGTGATGGGGCAGGAATGAAATTGAAAATTTGCAAACAGGCTCTGGCGGTGGACTATCTGATCAATATGCCCGTGTTGAAAGGACATTGTCAGACAACCATTACCTGTGCCCTGAAAAACAGTAAGGGACTTATTCCGGATACAGAAAAACGACGTTTTCATACCATGGGACTTCATAAGCCGATTGCACATTTAAATACGATCATTCACCAGGATTTTGTTTTGGTGGATAACATCTGTGGCGATTTGGATTTTGAAGAAGGCGGTAATCCGGTGGTTATGAATCGAGTGCTTGGTTTTAAGGACCCTGTACTCTGTGACAGTTATGCGGCGGAAAGTATGGGGTATCATCCGGAGGATATTGAGTATATCCGGCTGGCCGCCGAGCTTGGTGTAGGAAGTATGGATACGGCTTTGGCTCAGGTCATATCCCTCAACAATGAAGTTGATGAAAACGGCGAAAATGTAAGGCCGGCGGAGCCGCAGATGACAAAGCGTACCCGGAGAGTTACAAGACTTGCCGAGTATGCCAGTCCGAAGGACGCCTGCTCGGCCTGCTATGGTTCGTTGATTTATGCCCTGGACCGTCTGGATGAAGAAGGACGTCTTGATTCAAAGAAAAAAGGAACTTTAGCCATTGGTCAGGGGTATCGCGGAAAACCCGGGGAGATCGGCATCGGTCAGTGTACCGCCTGTTTTAAAAAGAATCTTGGGGGCTGCCCGCCAAAGGCTGTGGATATCGTTCGATTTTTAAGAGAGAACTGGTGATTTGTTTAGAAACTGAAAAAAGCCGCATTATGCGGCTTCCTTCAGTATTCTTATCATTAAAAGGGGGAGGGTCCATCCTTTCGGATGGTGTTATGAAAAAATCTATCAAAATTTCTTTTGATGACTATAGTATATCCATGTCTTGTGAAAAATATGTGGGTAGGATGTGAAAAAAATGTTAATTTTAGATGGAATAAATATGAAGTCGGGAAAAAACATTTTTTAAAAAATATATTGATTTTTTGAGGGAAAAGCGTTAAAATAATATAGCACATCGAAGCGTGGCTCAGTTTGGTAGAGCGCTGCGTTCGGGACGCAGAGGTCGCGTGTTCGAATCACGTCGCTTCGACGATGGAAAAGCACCAGAATCCCCTTGATTTTAGGGTATCTGGTGCTTTTTCTTTTTTGGCAGTCTATTTTCATGCGATTACGGGGTGTGTTTACATTTGGGGAGGAGGAGAGATATGGAGAAGGGAAATGAAGTGAATGCGACAAAAGAGATGATTCGAGCATTGCGCGAAGAGAATCAGGAATTAAGAAATCGTATTGAAGTGATGAATAGTAAATCGATTCGTGAGGCAAATCAAGTTGTTAATGATATGGAGCATTATATGAGTATGGTGGCCCATGAGCTGAAAGCGCCGTTCCAGGAAATCAGTCTTTATGCGGATATGATTTCAGAAGACAGCGGGAAAATGATGGATGTACAATCTTTGAAGGATCTGATTGCTATCCAGAAAATTTGCGCGGAGTCGCGGGAAATGATTCAGATGTTAATGAGGTATTCGGTTTTAAATGAAGTGATTTTAAATAGAGAAATCATAGATATGGAAGGGATGATTGTAGAGTGTTTCACTTCTGTACTGGAAAGTTATAAGAGCAAGGATGTTCGACTGGTTGTGGAAGATATTCCGAATTTGATAGGAGATTCTTTTTTGATGCGGCAGATGTTTAATAATATTTTATCAAATGCCGTAAAGTTTATGCGAAATTCGGAAAAGCCGAGAATGCGTGTTTATGCTTATGAGGACCAAAATACATATAATTATTGCTTTGAGGATAATGGCGTAGGTTTTGATATGAAATATGCAGCGGATTTGTTTGGAATGTTTGAACGTGCGCATTTGTCTGATGAATATGAGGGTAATGGTATTGGATTGTCAATTGTTAAGCGTGCCGTGGAACGAATGGGCGGAGAGGTGGATATTCTTGGCTGTATGAATAATGGATGTACGGTCACCTTAAAGTTTCCGAAGCGTATCGTATTAATTCCTGAACGGGAAGTTGCTATTGAGGAGCGGAAAAGAAATGAGATTGCAATAGGAATTATTGGTGCCTACGAAGGCAGCTATGCCGTAATTGCACCAGCCAGAAGATATGCTTATGAACAGGCCGCTAGGGAAATTAATGAGTCCGGAGGAATTAATGGGAAAAAGCTTCGTTTGGTGATTCGGGATTTTAAATCGGATGGGGCAAAAGTTTCCGAAATTGTCTGGGAGTTAGCAGAGATTGAAAAAGTAGATGTGATTATGGGAGGGCAACTTTCTTCGGCGCGGGAGGAAATTCGTAAAGTATGTAATAAACAAGGGATTCCGTACTTTTTTAATGCACTCTATGAAGGAGGTTTGGCAGATCATTACACCTTTTGCATTTCTTCTGCGCCAGAGCATAATCTTTATCCGATGTTGGAGTATCTTTGTGCGATTTATGGCAAGCGCTGTTATGTTGTTGCGGCAGATTACAATTATGGTGTTTTGATGGCGGAATGTACCAGGGATTATATGGAGAAAATTGGAGGCTCTGTGGTAAATGTGGAATATTTTTCAGTGTTAAAAACGGATTATGATAAAACGATTGAGAATATTCGGGCTGCCAAACCAGATATAGTCATTTCATTTTGTGTGAGTCGGAATCAGAATGGGTTTTACAGAGAATGGTATAAAATGGGGTTAAAAGATGTTCCTTTAATTTCTACGATAGGTATTGGTTTATCACATCTACATAAAGAATGGGCAGCACCGGTTATGGCAAATACTTACTTTATGAGTTCCTACATTGAAGAACTTCAAACGCCGGCTGCTAAACGTTTTACGAAGATGATGCACGAGAGGTATTCTGAAGACGAGATGCCTTATGTTGAATTTGATGCTGAAACAGCATACACGGCAGTATATCTTTATAAAGCAGCGGTAGAAAAGGCGGGTACAACAGAGACGGAGGCTGTCATAGAGGCTTTGGAATCCGGAGAAATCAGTTTTGACGGGCCAGGTGGGACGGTTACTATACGAGGTGAAGATCATCACGTAATCCGGGATGAACGTCTTTATTATGTTGATGAAAACCATCAGATTAAGGTGCTTGCGGAATACGAGAAGATATATTCGACTTTTGTTGAGCGTGCAATTGAAAGTGAAATTGGCGTGAAAGGCGGCTTGAAAGCGTGCGGCAAAGATGCACCGAACATTCAGTATAATCTTATGTATCATAGAATCCACTATTAAATAAAAACAGCGGTAAAATGAATTTGTTCATTTTATCACTGTTTTTTTAATAGGGCAGATGTGCGGGCATAATAAGCTTTTATTTCCGTATCCCAGGAAAATTTTCGAGGAGTGGTACCCGTAAGCTTTTTAAATATTGAGCTAAAGTAATCGCTATCGGCAAAATTCAGTTGATTGGCAATAGTAATGATTTTAAGATCGGTTTGTGTAAGAAGAATTTTTGCGCGGGAAATTTTGTAGCATTGATGCAGATCTTTGTAATAAATTCCGGTTTCTTTTTTGAATAATGTGCTTAAATAGTTTTTGTTTATATGATGCTCTTCGGCAAAATCTTGAAGTCTATAGTTATCTTCAATATGGTTAAGTGTTTCGTGGAGAAGTTTTTGGATCGTTGGATGCTTGGAGGATATTCGAAACATGGTGGTTTCATGGCGAAAAAATCGGAGCGACAATTCGGGACGACGCATCGGATTTATTTCGGCGGGCATGAGGTCTTCGCTGCAAAAGATTCGTTCCATCGGGAGATAGAGATGGATATACGGATGATACATTCGGATGTTTGCCTGGAAGCTTGATGAAATATCATCGACAGACGCATACTTGGGTTGTGTAGAGTGAAGCGCAGCTTGAATGTCGGAGAACAGCGTTTCCATAGAGTCTTCAAATTGTATGTCTGTATAGGATAATATTCCTTTGGAAATTTTAGTAATATCTGCTGACAATTTCGTGTTTTCCGTGTTCAGGATTTGGAGGTGCTTTGCTGCTCTTTGAAAGGTTTCATAAAGAATCTGATCATCGACAGGTTTTAAGAGATAATCAAAGGCTCCATTGATTAAACCCTGTTTGGCATATTTAAAATCGGAGTATTCACTTAATAAAATCGTACATTTACATAAGTCTTCGGATTGGATTTTTTTTAGAAGACTGATTCCGTCCATAACAGGCATTCGAATGTCTGTTAATGTGATGTCAACGTGATTGTGTCTTAAATATTCCAGTGCTTCAAGACCATTCTTGGCTGAACCCACGATTTTAAATTTGTCGCCATATTCTGTAAAAAAGCGCATTCTTCGGATTGTACGTTGGAAAATTTCTTTGTCATCGACGATTAGAATATGATACATGTGTACACCTCCGAATCTTTATAGAAGTTATGATTTTATTATACGGAAAAAAGAAAAAAATATCAATGTCAGAGATAATTTGTCTAACTTTTATCGGGGTAAGCTGTGAGTTTTTTGCCTTTTTCAAAAAGTGTGTTCATTCTATAATTAAATTATCAGGAAGGTAACAAATGTGGGATTCACACTTAAAACAAAGGAGGTTTTATTATGAGTATTTCAGTAGGAAGCGCAAAAAGGCCAGTGTATCCAAAATATAAGGTTGCTGCAATCAATATGGATCCGAAACTGGGCGAGAAAGAAAAAAATGTGTCGTTATTGTTAAAGCTGTGTGAGGAAGCGGCCGAAAACGGAGCAAAACTTATTGCAACGCCGGAAATGTGTACAACAGGGTATTGCTGGTATGATAGAGCAGAAGTCAAACCTTATGTAGAGCCAATTCCAGGGCCGACGACAGACCGTTTTGCCGAAATTGCCAAAAAGTATGACTGTTATATTGTTGTAGGTATGCCGGAAGTGGATCCAAAAACCGATGTTTACTACAATTCGGCAGCGTTGATTGGACCGGAGGGATGGATTGGAACACATCGAAAATCACATCCTTATATTGCAGAACCGAAATGGTGCAAAGAGGGAGATTTGGACCATCAGGTTTTTGAAACACCGATAGGCAATATCGCCATGCTGATTTGTATGGATATTCATTTTGTAGAGACGGCACGTATTGACGGCCTTCGTGGGGCAGATGTCATCGTGCATATCAGTAATTGGCTGGCTGAAAAGACGCCGGCGCCATATTGGCTGACCAGAGCTTTTGATAATGGCTGCTATGTTCTTGAAGCCAATCGTATTGGATTGGAAAGAACCGTACAGTTTGCCGGAGGCTCTGTTTTAATCAATCCGGATGGAACGATAGAGAATTATGTAGATACGGATGCGATTATGTATGCAGAAGTAGATATTGATAAAGCGCGTTCCAAGGAATTTAAAAATGGCGGAAACAAGATGCTGGAGCGGCGTCCGAAAGAATATATGGAAATTATGCAGAATACATATCTCTGGAATCCTCTGGATTTCCATACATTGTATGGATATGACCCGATTCCGGCAGGAAAGGTATCAAAAATTTCGGTGGCGCAGTGCCAACCGGTAAAAGGCGATGTATCGGCCAATTTATTAATGATTGCTGCGAAAACGGCAGCGGCTGCTGCAGAAGGCAGTGAACTCATCGTATTTCCTGAATTGACATTGACCGGATTGGTTGATGCCGGACAGGCAAAACTTCTTGCGGAAGAGGTAACGGGCACATCGGTGAAGGCTTTGATTGATATCTCCATGAAACATCATATCTATATTGTTGCCGGTATGGTTGAAAAGGCGGAGGATAAGCTTTATAATACGGCAGTTTTAACCGGACCGGAAGGTCTTGTAGGAAAATATCGTAAGATACATCTGTGCGAGATTGATAAGGAATGGGCAGAACCGGGGAATTTGGGATTTCCGCATTTTAATATACCAATCGGACGTGTTGGAATTCTTATTGGTCATGATGCGATGTTCCCTGAACCGGCGCGTATTCTGGCTTTGGCCGGATGCGATGTCGTTTGCTTCCCGTCGGCGATGAATGAGGCGAAGCCGTATGGATTGGCCGGCACCAATAACTGGCATAATTATCCGATTCCGATGGGTTATAGTACAATACACTGGCATTTGTGGAGAGTGCGCGGCGGTGAAAATAATGTTTACTCGGCCTTTGCCAACTATACAGGGGATTATGTTCAGGGAGAAGCTTGCTTTGGCCGGAGCGGCATTTTCCAGCCGGATACCTTCTTATTCCCAAGAAATGAGAAAATTCTTGGTGAAAATGAAGAAGCAATTGCAACAGTGGTCATTGATACAAGCAATCTTCCAGGTTCTGCATATCCAACGAATGTTGTTCGAAGAAAGGATCTTGTACTTATGAGAAAACCGACAGAATATGACGTGATTATTGATTCGGAAGCACCGGTGTATGATTTTTTTAAATAAATATATACGGTAATGAGATGGAAGGGCGGGAATTCAAAATCCGCCCTTTTGCTATAAGGAGGGATAGACTATGATGAAAAAGGAACAAGCGAAATATGGTTCTCCGGCCGGACTGGTATTAACTATAGTTGTAGGTTTTGTTTTGTATTTTATGCTGAAAGCTCTGGGGAATTTGAATATTCAGGTTCTGCCGGATTATGCGGAGCTTGTTACAAATATTGAACAACCGGGGAATCAGATACTTTGGTTTTTGATTAACTTTACGGAACCGGAATTTTTTGCCGGTGCAATCACAACGGTTTTTTTATTTATCGGTGGTTTTATTGCATATGCGTTAGCTGTTAAAAAGACAAAATATATGGGGATTGAAATATGTTATGGTCAGGCGCATATTTGGCCGTGGGTGTTGGCATCGGAAGTGCTTTCGTTATTTGTGACAGAGTATCTTTTTGGCTATCTACATATGTTTGATATGGGTTTGACCTGGATTCCAACATTTATCTGCGTTGTTAGTGTGGCTCCGTCCATGGTTTTAATGTATGGACCGAATGTTCCAAATCTTTTAACAGGGGTGTTCTTAGGTGGAGTGATGTGTACGCCGACAGCCTATATTATTTCACAGGCGACAGCATCTTTGAACATTCCGGGCGCAGTAAATAATGTTCTTGCTATGGCGGTAACTGGTATCATAGCAGGCTCAATTTGCCATGTACTTCCATGGATAAAAAAGACAGAGGTTCGGCCGACTGAAAATATCAATGCGGTGGCCGTGGATACAACAACTGCTTTTTGGGTACTGCGGAGAACTGTGGCAGATTTTACGGAGCCTCAGTTTTGGGGCAGCGACATTGCGTCAGCCTTTGTGATTGTCGGGATGATTATTGAATTTATTTTATGTCCAGGTATTTTAAGCGGCGGCGGAAGCGGTATGCTCCCGGCGGTTATTCTTTCGCAGTTTATCAGCGGCGGTATCGGTGTGTTTCTCTACACACAGAAATATCGAGAACTGGGATGGTATGCCACTTATGTTCCGGTGGTCTGCACAGCACCAGCCGTAGTTTTAATGTATGGGGACCGCATGGTTGTTATCCTTGTCGCCAGCATCATCAGCGGAATCATCGGCGCACCGTTGGCAGACTGGTTCAATGACCGAAAACCGGCCTATATCCACGGAACGGTAAGCAATGTTATGGCAATGGCGGTAAGTACGGTGATAGTTGCTGCCGCAGTCGGATTGATTTCATGGATAGGTTAAAATGAAGAGATGCTTGAGGCATATAGCAGATGAACAATCATTTCAGGAGTCATTAAGAGAATCCCATTGTCTGTGAGGGACTATAGGGATTCTTTTATTTTGCCCCGTATAATTCGGTTTGACTTGACGAAATAATACAAGTATAATTAATGAAAATATACTATTTTATGGAAGACAGATTGTTGAAAAGCGGAGGTACAGGCATGGAAGGTGCAAGTTTACCCTTTGTTTCGGTAGTGATTCCGGTAAGGAATGAGCATAAATATATACGGGCGTGTCTGGATTCGGTGCTCAGACAGGATTATCCGCGGGACAGGCATGAGGTGCTGTTGGCTGTAGGGCCATCGGAAGATGATACGGAAGAGATCATTCGAGAGTATGAAGGGCGTTATGAACACATTCATATGTTGAAAAACCCGAAAGGGACGATTTCCTGCGGTGTGAACATTGGTATTAAGGCAGCCAGGGGTGAATATATTGTCCGGCTGGATGCCCATACGGAATTTGCCGGAGATTATATATCGAAATGTATAGAATATCTGTTAAAGACAGGCGCCGAAAATGTGGGCGGGCCAACGGTGGTAAGAGGTAAAAATCCGGTTCAGCGGGCTGTGGCAGCAGCCTATTATTCTCCATTTGCTCTGGGCGGCGGAAAGCAGCATATCAGAGATTATGAAGGCTACAGTGATACGGTTTCTTTTGG
>CATYEA010000004.1 GCA_958405355.1 uncultured Lachnospiraceae bacterium | reverse complement strand
CACCATAAGCGGAAGGAGTATCGGATAGATATCCTTGATAGCAAGAACACCGTCAATATCACTTTTTGCTGTTCCAAGAGGTTCTTTGGCGTAGGTAACCTTGGAAGGGCACGGAGAGATGAAAATGATGCCGATATCTTCCGGGGCCATACCTGTTTTTTCGACAGCGTATTTCCGGGCCAGCCGGGCGGCAACTTCCACTGGTGGGTTAATCGGCAGCAGATGGTCAATCAGATTCGGAAAGCGTACACGAATCAGACGGACCACTGAAGGACAGGCCGTACTGATCAAAGGCCATTTTTCAGGGTGTTCGTCGATATATTTCCGGGATACTTCTGAAACGATCTCTGCAGCGGAGGCCACTTCAAAAACATCGTTAAAACCCATGTAGATTAAGGCGGTCAATACGATGTTGATATCATCCAGGTTATTAAATTGGCTGTACAGGGACGGCGCCGGAAGTGCCACGGTATATTTGAAGTTGCTGAGAATATCCGGTCGGTCATAATGGCTGCGTTTGGCATGATGGGCACAGATGCGTACACATTCGCCGCAGTCAATACAAAACTGGCTTGTAATGACGGCCTTGCCGTTGCGTACACGGATCGCCTGAGTTGGACATCGTTTGATGCAGTTGATGCAGCCGTTGCATAATTCTTCATTTAAATAGACGGAGTGGAAGAACTTATGATTATCCATAAACACACCATCCTTTCTAATAGTTCTCGATATCCGGTTATTCCGGCATATTTACTGTCATGGTCACGGTCGTTCCCTGACCAAGTACGGTCTGGATATCCATAGTATCGGAATTTTTTTTCATATTTGGAAGACCCATACCAGCGCCGAAACCGAGGGAACGAACATTATCCGGGGCTGTGGAATAACCGGCCTGCATGGCTTTATCAATATCTTCGATGCCGGGACCGACATCTTTTAATTCCATAAAAATGGCATCCGGTGTAATATCGACGGAAATGTCACCGCCGTTGGCATGGATGACCATATTGATCTCACCTTCATACATGGCAATGGCAACTTTTCGAATAATTTCCGGCGGCACACCAAGCTTTTTTAATTTATTTTTCACGTCGCTGCTCGCCTCACCAGCCCGGGTAAAGTCAGTAGGTGATACATGGTATTTTAAAGACATGAGACTATTTTCCATGTTGTCCACCTCCCCGAAGTCCGGCGTCATAAAGAAGTCCGCAGGTTGTAAACATAGGCAGTGACGTGGCAAGCAGACAAATATTCCGCTCAGCAGCCATCTGAATCATGGCGTCATCCGGCTGTTTGTTTCGGACCATGATGACACAGACAATGTCCATCATTTCCGCGGTGCGAAGCACCTGAGGATTACAGAGACCAGTGATAAGGACTGCCTGATCATCCACATGGGCAAGGACATCGCTCATCATATCTGAGCCGCAGGCAGTAAAAACTTCACGGTCAAGCATGTCATCTCCGCCCAACACACGGGCGTTTAATAATTCTTTTATGGATTGAACTGTCATATTGCTCCTCCTGATTTTATGGATTGTACCAATTAGTACAATTATACCATGAAATTGGAAAAATTGTATATTGTTTTCGCGCATATATATAGAAATTTTACAAAAATAGTGGTATAATTAGTTACTAGATTTTAATTAAGGGGTGATTATTTTGGGAAGTAAGAAACAGAGTGTTCCGTTTACTGGAACAGCAGAGCAGAAAGAGGCATTGCTTTCTGCAATTCATGAGCTCCAGGGAGAAAAGGGCTCTCTGATGCCGATCATGCAGAAGGCCCAGGAAATCTACGGATATTTGCCGATTGAGGTACAGACGATGATTTCCGACGAGCTTCATGTGCCTCTGGAAAAGATTTATGGTGTGGCAACCTTTTATTCACAGTTTGCATTAAATCCAAAGGGGCGTTATCAGATTTCTGTCTGTCTTGGAACCGCCTGCTATGTTAAGGGGTCCGGAGATATTTATAATAAACTTATGGATTTACTGGGGATTGTCGGCGGTGAATGTACGCCGGATGGAAAGTTTTCTCTGGATGCCTGCCGTTGTGTCGGAGCCTGTGGTCTGGCACCGGTCATGATGATCAACGACGAGGTATACGGACGTCTGTCTGTAGATGATGTTGAAGCCATCCTGGCGAAATATGACTAAGTTATGATGACGGAGATTTCCTTAAATATTCTTGATGTAGCAGAAAATTCCACCCGGGCCGGGGCCTCTCTTGTGGAGATCAGTGTTCTGGTAGATAATCTGACGGACCGGCTGACGATCATCATTAAGGATGATGGCTGCGGTATGACGAAGGAGCAGCTTGCTCAGGTGGAGGATCCTTTTTTTACGACGCGGACAACACGAAAAGTGGGACTCGGAGTTCCTTTCTTTAAGATGGCGGCGCTCAGTGCGGACGGGGATTTTCAGATTGACTCGAAGGTCGGTGAAGGCACCCTTGTTCGGGCAGAGTTTCGATTGAGCCATATTGACCGGATGCCTCTGGGAGATATCAGCGGGACAATCTACACACTGATTCATTTTCATCCGGAGGTAGAATTTTGTTATACCTATCGGTACGATGACAGGGAATTTATTTTGGATACGCGGCAGATGAAAGAGATTCTCGGCGGCATTCCTCTGGATACGCCGGAGGTGGCTGAGTACATACGGGAATATTTAACGGAGAATAAAATGGACGTGGATGGCGGGGCCATCATTTGAATAGGAGGTAGCTATTATTATGAAATCGCTTGAAGAATTAAAAGCTATTCGTGAGAAGATGCAGGGAAAAGTCGGCATGCGTTCCGAGGATTCGGGACAGACGCGTGTCATTGTCGGTATGGCGACCTGCGGTATTGCCAGCGGCGCAAGACCGGTACTTAATGTATTATCCGATGAAGTTCAGAAACGGGGCATGAGCAACGTGGTTGTAACTCAGACCGGATGTATCGGATTGTGTCAGTATGAGCCGATTGTTGAGGTGCTGGAACCGGGTAAAGAAAAAGTAACCTATGTGAAGATGAACGTGGATAAAGCTATGGAAATGCTGGAGCAGCATTTGGTCCGCGGTCATGTATTGGGAAAATATACATTAAACGAAACAAGATTATAGTCAGGAGGTAGCGTTCTATGTATCGTGCGCATGTTCTGGTATGCGGTGGCACAGGATGTACGTCCTCCGGCAGCCAGAGAATTTTAGAGAGATTAAAACGAGAACTTGATAAACAGGGATTGACAAAAGAAGTATCCGTTGTTCAGACCGGATGTCATGGTCTGTGTGCCCTTGGTCCGATCATGGTTGTTTATCCGGAAGCCATTTTCTATTCGATGGTAAAAGAGGAAGATATTCCGGAGATCGTTGAAGAGCATCTGCTCAAAGGCCGTGTCGTTAAACGTCTTGTTTATGATGAGACATTGACGGATGATGGTGTAAAATCCCTTGCAGAAACAGATTTTTACAAGAAACAGCACCGGATTGCTCTGCGCAACTGTGGTGTGATCAATCCGGAAAATATTGATGAATATATCGGAACTAATGGTTATGAAGCCCTTGGTCGGGTACTTACCGAGATGACACCGGATGAAGTTATTCAGGTCATTCTGGACAGTGGTCTTCGCGGCCGTGGCGGCGCCGGTTTCCCGACGGGTCTGAAATGGAAATTTGCCTCCTCCAACCGGGGCGAGGTTCAGAAATATGTCTGTTGTAACGCCGACGAAGGTGATCCGGGCGCATTCATGGACCGTTCTGTTCTGGAAGGTGACCCACACGTTGTTCTGGAGGCCATGGCCATTGCCGGTTATGCGATCGGAGCAGATCAGGGTTATATCTATGTCCGTGCTGAGTATCCGATTGCTGTAAAACGTCTGGAAATTGCCATTAATCAGGCCAGAGAATATGGTCTGCTTGGTAAAGATATTTTTGGAACAGGATTTAATTTTGATATTGATTTACGTTTGGGCGCAGGCGCTTTCGTCTGTGGTGAAGAGACTGCTCTTATGGTTTCCATCGAAGGTAATCGTGGTGAGCCGAGACCGAGACCGCCGTTCCCGGCTGTTAAAGGTTTATTTGCCAGCCCGACGATTTTAAATAATGTAGAAACTTATGCGAATATTCCTCAGATTATTTTAAATGGTGCCGAATGGTTTGCGTCCATGGGTACGGAAAAATCCAAAGGAACGAAAGTATTTGCCCTTGGCGGTAAGATTAATAATACCGGTCTTGTGGAAATTCCTATGGGAACGACGCTGCGTACCGTTGTTGAGGAAATCGGCGGCGGCATTCCAAATGGTAAGAAGTTTAAGGCGGCTCAGACCGGTGGCCCATCCGGTGGATGTATTCCGGCAGAGCATTTTGATATTCCAATCGACTATGACAACCTGATCGAAATCGGTTCCATGATGGGTTCTGGCGGTCTGATCGTCATGGATGAGGACAACTGTATGGTAGATATTGCCAAATTCTTCCTGGAATTTACAGTGGATGAGTCCTGCGGAAAATGTACGCCGTGCCGTGTCGGTACAAAACGTATGTATGAGATTCTGGATAAGATTACAAAAGGCCAGGGAACATTGGAAGATTTGGATCGTCTGGAAGAACTGGCTTATTATATTAAGGATAATTCCCTCTGTGGTCTTGGTCAGACTGCACCGAACCCGGTATTGTCCACCCTGCGTTACTTCAGAGATGAGTATGTGGCCCACGTTGTAGATAAGCACTGTCCGGCCGGCGTCTGTAAGGCGCTCCTGTCCTATCATATTGATGCGGACAAATGCCGTGGCTGTACGCTCTGTGCCAGAACCTGTCCGGCCGGAGCTATCGAAGGCAAGGTTAAGGAACCGCATATGATTCATCAGGATAAATGTATCAAGTGTGGCGCTTGTATGGAAAAATGCCGTTTTGGCGCAATTTATAAAGAGTAATGGAGGGCAGAAAAATGGGCGATATTACAATTAAAATCAATGGTATGGATGTAACCGCTCCGGCTGGCTCCACGATTCTTGAGGCGGCCAGACTGGTGCATATTGAAATTCCAACCTTATGTTATTTAAAAGAGATTAATGAAATCGGTGCCTGCCGTATGTGCGTTGTTGAGGTGAAGGGGGCAAGAACATTGGTGACTGCCTGTGTTTACCCGATCAACGAGGGTATGGAAGTATGGACCAACACACCAAAAGTTTTAGAATCCCGGAAAAAGACACTTCAATTGCTTCTTTCCAATCACAGGAAAGAATGTCTTTCCTGTGTCCGCAGCGGAAACTGCGAATTACAGCAGCTCTGCCGGGATTTGGGTGTGACCGATGAACATAAATATGATGGTGAGATGCTTGCGAGTGAAATCGATACTTCCGCCGCACATATGATTCGTGATAACAGTAAATGTATTCTCTGCCGCCGTTGTGTGGCTGTCTGTGAAAAAGTTCAGGGCATCGGTGTTATCGGAGCGAATGAGCGTGGTTTCAAAACTTATATTGGTTCCGCTTTTGATATGGGGCTTGGGGAGACAAGCTGTGTATCCTGCGGACAGTGTATTGCTGTCTGTCCAACGGGCGCATTGAGAGAAAAAGATTATATAGATGAGGTCCTTGAAGCTGTGGCTGATCCGGAAAAATATGTTTGTGTTCAGACGGCTCCGTCGGTACGTGCCGCCCTCGGCGAAGAATTTGGTTATCCAATGGGCACCGATGTGGAAGGCAAGATGGCAGCAGCCCTTCGGAGAATTGGTTTTGATAAAGTCTTTGATACGGATTTCAGTGCGGACCTGACCATTATGGAAGAGGCCCACGAATTCCTTGACCGGGTACAGAACGGCGGTGTTCTTCCGATGATCACATCCTGCTCACCGGGCTGGATTAAATACTGCGAGCATTACTTCCCGGATATGACAGAAAATCTGTCCTCCTGTAAGTCCCCGCAGCAGATGTTCGGTGCTGTGTTAAAGACCTATTATGCGGAAAAGATGGGCATCGATCCGAAGAAGATCGTCAGTGTCAGCATTATGCCGTGTACAGCTAAGAAATTTGAAATCGGCCGTCCGGACCAGAGTGCAGCGGGTGTACCGGATGTGGACTATGCCATGACGACTCGTGAGCTGGCCCGTATGATCAAACGCCTCGGCATCCGGTTTAACGAGCTGCCGGATGAAGGCTTTGATGACCCATTGGGCGAATCTACCGGTGCAGCTGTCATCTTCGGCGCTACCGGCGGTGTTATGGAAGCAGCCCTTCGTACTGCAGTAGAAACTCTGACTGGCGAAGAACTTCCGAATCCGGATTTTGTCGATGTCCGCGGAACAAAGGGAATCAAGGAAGCCACTTACAATGTGGCCGGTATGGATGTGAAAGTTGCCGTAGCTTCCGGTCTCGGCAATGCAAGACAGCTTCTTGAAAAAGTAAAAGCCGGCGAAGCAGATTATCATTTTATTGAGATCATGGGCTGTCCTGGCGGCTGCGTCAATGGCGGCGGTCAGCCTCAGGTATCCGGAACCGTCCGCAATACTGTGGATGTTCAGGGAATCCGTGCGAAAGTGCTGTATGACAATGATGCTGCAAAGACAATCCGTAAATCTCATGAAAATCCTTCTATCAAGAAGGTCTACGAAGAGTATTTTGGAGAACCGGGAAGCCATAAGGCTCATGAAGTCCTCCATACAACCTATGTAAAACGGAGTGTTAATGGAAACTAAGTAATTTATAACAAAAATGCAGGAAGAGCAATAAGCTCTTCCTGTTTTGCTTTAAGATATTTTATCGTTTTTAAATACGCAGGAGGAAATTTCCTGGGGAAGATTTATAGTACGGTAACGTTCCAGCACGGTCCGCAGATTTTCAATGCCAGGGGAGGAAACCTTGCTGCCGGCAGGACAGCAGAAATGGTCAGCGCCGCCAGAGTTGTTTTTCAGATAAACTAATTTAAAATGACGGTTCCATTCCCCGGTTTCGTAATGGAAGATTTTTACTGTCTTGTGAATACATTCGTGTTTTACCAATCGTTCAGATATAACGGCGAGGGCGTTATTATAAATGACAGCATTCATAATTGTGCGGGGGCAGTTGGCCTCCCAGGAGGTTTTTATATGGATGTTATGCGTGGATAGATATTGTTCGAATAATTTCCGGGTTCCGCTGCCTTTTTCACGTATGGCAAACTTCTGTCCTTCCAGCTCCGAAGCGTAGACAACCTCTTTTTCATAAAAGTCATGATTTTTTCCGCACACAAGAACGAGGGAGTCTTCTACAATCGGTATACTGGCTAATTCAGGAGATTCGATGATTCCCTCCACGATGGCGACGTCCAGTTCATGCCGGAGTAATTTCTGCTCAATTTCCGCGGTGTTGCTGACGAAGGAATAGATATCCATCTTAGGATATTCTTTTTCCAGGTCAGAAATAACCTTTGCCATAAGACAGGTTCCTACGGTCAGAGAGGACCCGATGCGCAGATGGATGCGCTCCTGGAAACTTTGCATGGAAAGCTCCAGACTGTCAAAGTTACCCACAGTCATGCGGGCCAGATTCAGTAATTGGCGGCCTTCCTCCGTAATAAAAAGCTTCTTGTGTGAACGTTCAAATAATTGTATCTGATAGTGATTTTCCAAATCCCGGATTGCCTGGCTGACAGTCGGCTGTGATAAATAAAGGCGATTGGCTGCAGTACTCATGGAGCCGGTTTCTGCCACTGTAATAAATATTTTCAAATGTCGAATAGTCATATGTATTCCCCCTGAAAGATTCTGTATATATAGATTTTTTCAATATTATAAATTATATTTTACGATTTTTATTTATGGATAACAAGTATTATAATAAAAAAAACGGTTTATTTCGGGATAATGAAAGGAGAAACGGGGATTATGAAGTATGTAATTATTGGCGGTGTGGCCGCGGGCACAAAAGCGGCAGCTAAGTTAAAACGCTGTGACCGTAATGCCATTGTGAAAGTCTATACCAAGAGCGAAGACATTTCTTATGCCGGATGCGGACTTCCTTATTACATAGGCGGAGATATTCCGTCGCGAGAAAGTCTGATTGTGAACACGCCGGAAAAATATTCCGGACTGACTAGGGCTGAAGTTTTCACAGCATGGGAGGCAACTGAGATTGACAGTTGTGCAAAGACGGTCTGTCTGAAAAAAAATTCAGGAGAGATATTGACGGAAAGCTATGACAAATTAATTATTGCTACGGGGGCAATGCCGTTTGTTCCTCCGGTAGACGGCGTACAGCTTCAAGGGGTATTTTGCGTGCGTACACCGGATGATGCGGTTTCGGCCCGTGCTTACATAGAGGCGAAAAAATGCCGTAAGGCTGTTGTCTGCGGCGCCGGATTTATTGGCCTGGAAGTGGCAGAAAATCTGATGGCGCAGGGGCTTGAAGTGACTGTAATTGATGCGGCACCTCAGATTATGCCAAATGCTTTTGATGAAGAAATGGCAGATTATGCCAAGAAGCAACTCAAAGCTGCAGGCATGCGTGTGTTGACATTGACCAGTCTGGAAGGTATTGAAGGAGCGGATAAAGCAGAAAAAGTCATCACAGATAATGGCACATTGGCAGCGGATATTGTAATTTTGGCTATAGGTGTTCGCCCGGCAACAGAATTTCTATCCGATTCAGGGCTTGAAATGGTCAGAGGAACCATTCTGGTGGATGAACACATGAAGACAAATTTGCCGGATGTCTATGCTGTTGGTGACTGTGCTATGGTCAAAAATGCTTTGACCGGCCGGAATCAATGGTCAGCCATGGGGTCAACGGCCAATCTGGCGGCCCGTGCCATGGCAAAATCTCTGAATGGCATCGGGAACGGTTACGGCGGATGCCTTGGCACAGGTGTGGTACGTCTGCTTCCGACTTTAAATGGCGGCCGTACTGGTCTTACGGAAGCTCAGGCGAAAGCGGAAGGATATGAGACAACCTCCATTATCTGTGTAGTTGATGATAAGGCCCATTATTATCCGGGTGCATCTGCATTTACCGTTAAATTGATTGCTGAAACAGCTACCAGAAAGCTGCTGGGCCTTCAGGTGCTTGGTGCAGGTGCGGTTGATAAGATGGCGGATATTGCCGTGGTAGGCATTTCCCAGGGAATGAAGCTGAATGATTTTGATACCCTTGATTTTGCTTATGCGCCTCCGTTTTCAACGGCGATTCATCCGTTCGTTACCGCATGTTATGTTCTGGAAAATAAAATGGATGGGCTCCTTAATTCTATGAGTCCGGCGGAATATTCTGCAGGTGCGGCGAAAGAATACACGGTATTGGATGTACAGCCGGCTCCAGCCCTTCCGAACGCCCGTTGGATTAATCTTTCTGATGTTGATGGGCCGATTGATGGATTGGCGAAGGATGCAAAACTTTTGCTTGTATGTGCGAAAGGAAAGAGAGGTTACTTCCTGCAGAATCGCCTGAAAGCTTATGGTTATACGAATACAAAGGTACTGGAAGGCGGCGCTTTCTTTAATGATGTGAAAGTACCTCGTAACGGACAGAAGCTTTCGGCAGACGAGATTAAACGTGTCAAAGGTTTGGGATGTCTGCAGGATAAGAGATATGATGATGTATTTAATGTGCGCGTGATTACCCGGAACGGAAAACTGACTTCCGAAGAACAGATTAAAGTGGCTGAGGCTGCTGAAAAATTCGGTTCCGGCGAAGTGACTATGACGACCCGTTTGACTTTGGAGATCCAGGGTGTATCATATGACAATCTGGAATCGTTATTTGCATTCCTGGCGGAAGCCGGACTGGAGACCGGCGGCACCGGTTCCAAAGTGCGTCCGGTGGTATCCTGTAAAGGAACTACCTGTCAGTATGGCTTAATCGATACCTTCGATCTTTCTGAGAAGCTGCATCATTTGTATTATGTTGGTTATCATGGAGTATCTTTACCTCATAAATTTAAAATCGCCGTGGGCGGCTGTCCAAATAACTGTGTAAAACCGAATTTAAATGACCTTGGTATTATCGGTCAGAGACTGCCGGAGATTGACCTGGCAAAATGTAAGGGCTGTAAAGTATGCCAGGTTCAGAATAATTGTCCGATTAAAGTAGCGCAAATGGTTGACGGAAAGATTCAGATTCATTTGGACGAGTGTAATCACTGCGGACGCTGTATAGGCAAATGTCCATTCGGCGCTGTCAACGAATCTCTGACCGGCTATAAAGTATATATCGGCGGACGTTGGGGCAAAAAGGTGGCCGAGGGACGTGCATTGGATAGAATTTTTACTTCCGAAGAAGAGGTCATTGATGTGGTAGAGCGTGCCATCCTGTTCTTCCGTGATGAAGGAATTTCCGGAGAACGTTTTGCAGATACAATTGCAAGATTAGGTTTTGATTATGTGCAGGATAAGCTGCTGAACAGTAAGATTGATAAGAAACAGATTCTTGAAAAAACCGTCGTTGGCGGTGCAACCTGTTAACTTTTGAAATTACAATTCAGGACGGATTTTTACAATTCGTGCCACTTTTAGAGAAAAATATTTTGCTGAACCAGCCGTTCTGCTCTTTGCCAGGGAGCAGGGCGGCTGGTTCTTTTATAAAACTATGATAAGAATTTTATAGTTGTACAAGAATATAAAAAGAACACGGAATGGAAGGTGAAAAGTTTACTAAAGAATGATATAATACAATAGAAAAATATTTCAGGGGTGAAAGCAACTATACACGAATGGGTATAGAATGTTGCACGTAGGGGAGAGCGTTTATGAAGATTATTGATTTTAAGAATGCAAGCTGTAAGCATTGCTACAAATGTGTGCGTTCCTGTTCAGTGAAGGCAATTCGGGTGAAAAATGCCCAGGCGCAGATTATGAAGGAATACTGTATTTTGTGTGGCAAATGTCTGGAAGTCTGTCCGCAGAATGCCAAGACCTTTGTCAGTGATCTGGACCGGGTAAAATATTATATTCGTTCCGGCGAAAAGGTTGTCGTGTCCATTGCTCCGTCTTATCTGGGAATTATGGATTATGATACGCCGGGACAGGTCGTGGATGGTCTGTTGAAGCTTGGGTTTACGGCCGTCCGGGAGACAGCGGAGGGCGCTGCTCTGGTAACGGAGGAATATGCAAAGATTCTTTCAGAGGGACAGATGACAAATATGATCACAACCTGCTGTCCGAGTGTGAATGATCTGGTCGAGAAATATTATCCGTCGCTGGTGAAGTTTCTTGCTCCGGTAGTGTCGCCGATGGTGGCCCATGGACGGCTTATAAAGAAGCTTTATGGTGAAGATACGAAGGTCGTTTTCTTAGGCCCGTGTGTGGCAAAGAAGGAAGAGGCGGAAGAAGATGAGCGAACGGAAGGCGCTATCGATGCGGTCATTCATTTTGGAGAATTAAAAGAGTGGATGCAGTCGGAAAATATTGTACTCAGTGAATGCGAAAATCGTCCGATGGCCAATCCGGACCCGAAGATCAATCGGCTGTATCCGGTGAGCCGGGGCGTTATCCAGTCGGTCATGATGTCAAGACCTGACTCCGGTGAGCCGGAGACTCTGGCGAGTCCGGATGATCAGTTAGCCGGATACAGGCATATGTTTGTGGATGGTATTGAAAACTGCCGGGAGCTTTTGGAAGCCATGGAAGCCGGAGAGATTCAGAACTGTTTTATAGAGATGAATATGTGTGAAGGCGGATGTATCAAGGGACCGGCGACGACGAAGATGGAATTCTCCAGATATCGGGCCCGTTTTAATATCGAAGATCAGGTAGAATATGCGCCGGCTGAAACTTTGGAAGCGCCGGTAGATGTGGTCATGGCTAAGAAATTCTATTCAAGAAAAGAAAATGACCATATGCCGACGGAAGAGGAGATTCAGGAAATTCTGAAGGCTACCGGAAAGTATAACAAAGACCAGGAATTAAACTGCGGTGCCTGTGGTTATACAAGCTGCCGGGAGAAGGCCATTGCCGTATTTCAGGGCAAGGCGGAACTGGATATGTGTCTTCCGCATACATATGAACAGGCCCAGTCCATGTCTAATCTGGTTCTTGAGGCCACACCGAATATGATTTTGATTATTCGTCACGATTTGCGTATCAGTGAGTTTAACGTGAAGGCAGAAAAGGTATTTAAGGTTTCCAGGCAGGAAGCGTTGGAGCGTTACATTTATGAATTTATGGATGCGTCTTTGTTTGAGGATATTTTAAAGACCCACCAGTCTATCCACCGAAGAAAAATGGAGTTGGAACCGTATGGAATGACGGTGTTGACCAGCGTGATTTATATGGAAAATCAGGATTCACTGCTGACGATCATTCAGGATATCACGGCGGAAGAAAAGGAACTGGAGCATCAGTATCAGTTGAAGATGAAAACCGTGGAAGCGGCCCAGATGGTCATTGATAAGCAGATGATGGTGGCTCAGGAGATTGCCGGATTGCTTGGAGAAACGACGGCGGAAACTAAGGCCACTTTGAACCAGTTGAAGCGTTCCATGTTAGAGGATGACGGCAGATAGGCGGAAGGTTGGTGTGAAATGAATGTCAGTATCGATGTGTCATGGAAAAGTTTGAATAAACATGACGAGGAATTATGCGGAGATAAGGTGGAAATCTTAAAGACGGAGGACTCGGATATCGTTATTTTGGCCGATGGCATGGGAAGCGGTGTGAAGGCAAATATTCTGGCAACGTTGGCATCAAAGATTCTGGGAACCATGTTTTTAAAGGGTGAACCGATTGAGGAAGCAGTAGAAACGCTGGCCAGTACTCTGCCAGTCTGTAAAGTGCGGGGAGTATCTTATTCGACTTTCAGTATTTTACAGATTTTCCACAGCGGTGATGCGTATCTTGTCGAATTTGACAATCCGGGTTGTATATTTGTTCGGAATAAACGGTTGATGACCATACCGGATAATTTTCGGGAGATCAGCGGAAGAAAAATCCGGGAGTATCGTTTTCAGGTTCAGCCGGATGACTGTTTTGTACTTATGAGCGATGGTACGATTTACGCCGGTGTGGGCGAACTGCTGAATTTTGGATGGACCTGGGAAAGTATGGCCGAATACACCTTAAAATGTGTGAAGGAAACCAAGTCGGCAGCGAGAATTGCTTCCATGCTCAGTCAGGCCTGTGATGATCTGTACCAGCAGCGGCCTGGAGATGATACGACGGTGGCTGTGACCAGAATTATTGAACGTCATATTGTCAATATTTTTACCGGACCTCCGGAAAAGAAAGAGGACGATGTCCGGCTGATGAAAGATTTTATGGCCGCCGCCGGCAAGAAGATTGTCTGTGGCGGTACAAGCAGCCAGATTGCGGCCCGGTATCTGAACCGGGAAATGACGAATAATAACGACGGTACGAAGGATGTGCCGCCGACGGCCAATATCCGTGGTCTGGATTTGGTTACGGAGGGTGTTCTGACCATGAGCCATACATTTAAATTGCTGCGTCAGTTTGATGAGGGAGATATTGACGCTGACTTTTTTGAGGCTCTGGACGCAGAGAACGGCGGCGCCCATCTGGCACGTATTTTATTGGAAGAATGTACTGAACTGAATCTTTTTGTGGGTAAGGCCAATAATCAGGCAAATTATGAAAATAATCAGTTATTTGACATCAGTGTACGCAAAAATCTGGTTGTCCAGTTGAAGGATGCGATGGAGCATTTGGGCAAACAGGTAAATATTACATATTATTAAGGAGGCAATCATGTTTTGTATCAAATGCGGAGCCGAATGTGAAGATTTTGAGGAAGGCGGAATCCTCCGGCAGAAATGCCCGCACTGCGGCTATATTCATTATAAAAATCCTTATCCATGTGTGGCCGTGCTGGTAATTAATGACCAGGGACAGGTATTACTCGGAAAGCGCGGTGAGAAATCCATCTATCCGGGGAAGTGGTGTCTCCCTTGCGGATACATAGAATATGATGAGACATATTTTGAAGCAGCGATACGGGAAACAAAAGAAGAAACAGGCATTACAAGTCCGCCGGACGGTATTATCAACGTCGTTTCAAATATGTTTGATAATGGCGTTCATTCTCTGGTTGTAGTGATGATTTCCTATTATCATGGGAGTGAGCCTCTGAAGCCAGGCGACGATATTATCGATGCCGGATGGTTTGATGTAGACGACCTGCCGCCGCTGGCATTTTCGGCAGATGTGTTCAGCATTGGCAAATATGAAAAGATGCTGGCGGAGGGTGGAATTACCGCTTTGACCCTGGAAGGAAATTCAGTGTACGGTCATTGAAGTGCCGATGGGGAATATTAGTAAAAGCTAAAGAAGGAGACAGACATGCAAGGTTACAGTCCGAAAGAATTACTTGAATTTATTGAAAAAAGTCCGACCTGTTTTCAGGTGGTAGCTACACTGGAAAATATACTGCGTGAGAAAGGGTTTGAGAAGCTTCAGGAAAGCAGCCGGTGGAAATTAACGGCCGGTGGGAAATACTATGTGACCCGTAATGGTTCTTCCATCATTGCTTTTTGTGTACCGGAAATCATCAATGGCTTTCATATTATGGCCAGTCACAGTGATTCACCGACATTTAAGGTGAAAGAACTTCCGGAGATCGGTGTGGAAAAGAAATATACGAAACTCAATGTGGAAGGTTATGGCGGAATGCTCATGTCTACCTGGTTTGACCGTCCCTTATCGGTAGCGGGAAGGTTACTGGTTCGGGATAAAGAGCGCATCATTTCCATGCTGGTCAATGTGGACCGGGATTTACTTGTCATTCCAAGCTTGGCGATTCATATGAATCGGGGAGTGAATGACGGGTATAAATTTAATGTTCAGAAGGATTTGCTGCCGTTATATGGTGATGGGGAGGCCTCGGGAACATTTATGGAGAGAATTGCAGAATCGGCGGGGGTGGATGTTCGGGATATCATGGGGCATGATCTGTTCCTTTATCCGAGAGTTCATGGCAGCCTGTGGGGCGATGATGAATGTTATATTTCATCGGCGCGGCTGGATGACCTTCAATGCGTTTTTGCTTCCGTGAAAGGTCTCACGCTGGCAGAGAATTTTCAGCAGGTGGCAATGATGGCGGTTTTGGATAATGAAGAGGTCGGAAGTACGACAAAGCAGGGCGCGGCTTCGGATTTCTTAAAAGAAACGATTTTCAGGATTTGTCGTGAAAGCGGCATGGATGAAGTTGAACGAAGTCGGATCATGGCGTCAAGTTTTATGGTGTCCGCGGATAATGCTCAGGCGGCCCATCCGAATCATATGGAAAAATCCGATGCGGTGAATCGGCCGTTTATGAATGAAGGCATTGTTATTAAATATAATGCAAATCAGAGGTATACTTCCGACGGCGTATCATCGGCAATATTTAAAATGATATGTGAGAAAGCGGGTGTACCTTACCAGGTGTACGTCAACCGTTCCGATATTGCCGGAGGTTCTACGCTGGGAAATATTGCAGGCACACAGGTTTCAATGAATACGGTGGATATCGGACTGGCCCAGTTGGCAATGCATTCGGCCTATGAAACAGCCGGGGCAAAGGATACCGAATATCTGATAAGGGCAGCCAGACAATTTTTTGAAAGCGATATTGGGTGTGCCGAAGATGGAATTTTTACAATTCGGTAGATAAAAGAAAAGGGAAGATGTTATGTATCTTGGCGATTTTTTGAGAAAGGTATTTAAAAAGGGCAACACGACGATTTTAATATACTTTTTTATTAACATGCTGATTGTTGTTGGTATTATTGCCCTTTGTTTTGTAAATGTGAATATCGGTATTGGTATTGCTGTGGGTATCGGGCTTTATGCGGTTTCTGTGTTTATCTCGCTTTCACCTTTTGGAGAGTGGATGCGGCGGCGTCAGCTGCATTGTATCTCATTGAAAAAAAATCCGCAGTTGGAGTCTGCGGTCATGCCTTTAATCAGCGAGGTATACAGCCGGGCCAAAAAAGAAAATCCGGAACTTGCGGATGATATTAAATTTTATTATCTGGAAGATGACAGCGTTAATGCTTTTGCGGCCGGAAGAAAAACAATTTGTATACATACGGGAACACTTCAGCGTCATGATGATGAAACAATTAAAGCGGTTCTGGCACACGAGTTCGGTCATATTGCTCATCATGACACGGATTTACTGTTGTTTGTAAATGTCGGTAACCTGATCATTAATATGTTTTTTGTATTATGCAGTATCGGTGTCGGCATGATGCACTTAATCGGCAGTATCTTTGCCATTTTTACAGCGGATGACGACGGCGGATTGGCTTATTTCTTTATTCAGTTGTCCTCCTGGTTCAGTCAGCTCGCCCTGGGTGTAGCCCAGCTCGTCTGGGTACGGTTCGGTCAGATCATGCTTGCAAAAGCCAGCAGAAATCAGGAATTTGAGGCAGATATTTTTGCCGCAAAACTGGGATATGGTATTCCGCTGTGTGAACTGTTCGATACGTGGGGAAACGATACACCGAAGGATTTATTTGAAGGAATGTTCAGGGACCACCCGTCATCTCCGGAGCGTATTGAAAATCTCCAGAACTTCGGTGTGCCATTTACAGGTATGTCACCGGAAAGACGGCAGGCGTTGATTGAAGAATACAAACTCAGCAAGAAAAAACAGAAAAAAGGCTGCATGATTGGCTGCGGCGTTGTTGTCATCCTTGTTTTGGCTGCTGTTATTTTCGGTATCATTGGAACAGTGATGCAATCCGGAGGAAGTAAGAAAAAACAGCGTCCACAGGAAATTCAGACAAAATCGACAGAAATCGGCTCAGGAAAGTTGGAGACCATGGAGAACGAAACGGTTCTGACGGAAACGATTGGGGATGAGACTGTCCAGGAAACAGAAAAGGTATCGGAAAGCGTGGATTTGTCATCGGTTCAGGCGGTAAGAAAAGACGCGGCGAATGTGGATCTTTCATCTGCTGTCCAGTTTAATTTTGTGGATGCTTATGCCAGCTCGGTTGTGGCTCAGGAGGGGTATGATAATTCGGCCATGGTGGCTGTGGATGGCCTTCTGGAAACTTCCTGGCAGGAAGGCGTTGACGGAAACGGGGAAGGACAGTATCTTGAAGTTTATCTGGATGGTGAACATGCCATTAAATATCTGATTTTGAATCTTGGTAATTGGCGCAGTTCGGATTGGTTTTATGACAATAACCGTCCAAAGAGCCTGACAATCCAGGTGGGAGAGTACACAACGACCCAGGAATTCCCGGATGGCCAGATTGAGCAATGTATCGAATTTTCCCAGCCGGTACCGGCTTCAAAAATACGCCTGACAATTAACAGCATCTATGAGGGCCGGGATTGGCAGGATACTTGTATAGCGGAAGTGAGAGCATATGGCGAATAAAAAAATAATGATGGGTTTAAGCTTATGCATGGTCTTATGCTTGACCGGATGTCGGACAAAGAACGTGCCGGCTGAATCCCGGTCAGAGAGCAATATTGTTATCGTTGAAACTGCAGCCGTGTCAGACAAAACGTCTGCTGTGGATGCAGAGGCGGCAATTGCGGCGGTCGAGACCTCTGATGGAAGAGAAAGAAAAATGGCGGCCGGACCGAAAATAGAGAATTTGGATGAATTGGCAGCGGGAACAATCATTCTTCCGGAAGATATTGAAGGCGGAGCGCTGGATAATTATTTCGTAAGCTATCCCATTGACAATGTTTTATTCGACAGAATTTATGGTCTGTCTTATAAAGAAGATTGCACGATTCCGTTAGAAGAACTCAGATATTTAAAGGTACTTCATTATGGCTACGACCAGCAGATTTATGTGGGTGAGCTTATGGTCAATGCAGGTCTGGCGGAGGATTTCCTGGAAATATTCAAGGTTCTTTATGAGAATCAGTATGAAATCGAGAAGATGCTTCTTGTAGATGATTTTGGGGCAGATGATAATTGGTCCATTGAAAATAACAATACCTCCGCTTTTAATTACAGAGTATCCACGTTGGATGGTGTGACGCTGTCAAATCACGCTTATGGCTGTGCCATTGACATTAATCCGCTGCAAAATCCCTATGTTACTTATTATGATTGGGGAATGGATACTTATTTTGATGTGTCAGTGCCTTACATGGACAGAGAAGATATGTCTCTGGAACATATGATAGATCATGAGGATTTGTGTTATCAATTGTTCATCGACCATGGTTTTACATGGGGCGGCGATTGGGAGAATCCCAAAGACTATCAACACTTTGAAAAAAGATAAAAAAGAAAGTGCCTGGGCTTGTTGAAAAGCCCGGGCCTTTTTGCCGAATCCTGGCGTACGATTATTAAAATAGAAATTGAATTGTAATTTCACTTAGAGTATAATAGTAATTAACTTAAAGAAAGAGAGGAGGGAAGATAAAACGCAGGATAGAGAAATATTACAGACAATATTGACGATAGTATTGGATGTCCAATCGGATGTCAAAGAACTTCAGGAAGAGATGAAAGAAGTGAAAGCCGATATCCAGGAGATGAAAGCCGATATCAGGGAGCTTCAGGAAGAAATGAAAGAAGTGAAAGCCGATATCCAGGAGATGAAAGCTGATATTAGAGAACTTCAGGAAGAGATGAAAGAAGTGAAAGCCGATATCAGGGACCTTCAGGGGGAGATGGAAAAAGTGAAAGCCGATATCCAGGAAATGAAAGAAGATATCAGAGAACTTCAAGCAGATATGAAGGAAGTCAAAGCGGATATCTGTGTTATGAAAAAGGACATCCAGGATACAAAAGATGATGTGCAGGAGTTGAAAGAGGAAGTAGGGGAACTGAAAAGTTCAGTTAAGTCGATAGAATCGACGTTGGAAAACGAGATAGCACATGGGATAAAAATCATTGCAGAAGCTCATTTTGACTTACATAGGAAACTGCACGAGGCATTGAAAATTACAAATGAAGAAGAATTAATCGCACTTCGGGTGACAAATCTTGAAAAAGAAATGCGGCAAGTGAAAGAACAGATAGATAAAATTGCATAATAAAGCAAAAAAATCGTTACGAACAGGAAAGCTCTATGCTGGAGCTTTCGTCCGTAACGATTTTTGTTATTCATTACAGTTATGCAAAAAATTTCTGCCAGTATCCCATAATAAGGATAAAAAGGATAATAAGAGGCAGAATGTAGCTGACGTAGAACCGGGACCATTGAGGAAATTTCGGACCCTTTCCGGCATCGGCTTCATTGATAAAGTTTTTCCAGCCCCAACCCCTCTTGCTTGTACAAAAGAGCAGGTACAAAAGGCTTCCGATCGGCAGCAGGTTATTGGAGACGATAAAATCTTCTAAATCCTGAATCGTGCTTCCTGCACCGAGAGGTGTAATCCCACTGAGGACATTGAAGCCAAGGACACAAGGCATGGACAGAATGATGATTAAAATGCCATTAATTAAAACAGCCTTTTTTCGTTCCCATCCCCATAAATCCATAGAAAAGCCTAAGATATTTTCAAACACGGCAATAATTGTGGACATGGCGGCAAAGGACATAAAAACAAAAAATAATGTGCCGAAAATCCGTCCGCCAGTCATCTGATTAAAAATGTTCGGCAAGGTGACAAATACGAGTCCAGGGCCTTCGCCAGGGTCCACGCCGAAAGCAAAACAGGCCGGGAAGATGACCAGTCCGGCCATTAAGGCAATCAGTGTGTCCAACAGGCAGATATTCATAGATTCGCCGAGAAGCCGCCGTTCTTTACTGATGTAGCTTCCAAAGATGGCCATGGCACCGATACCGAGGCTCAAAGTAAAGAAAGCCTGACCCATAGCGGCAAAAATAACTTCACCGAGACCGTTTTCTATAATTTTTCCAAAGTCAGGAATCAGATAAAAACGAATACCTTCAGCCGCACCATCCAGGGTAACGCTGCGTATACATAAAATAATAAGAATGACCAAAAGAAAACTCATCATTACTTTTGTGATACGTTCAACGCCTTTTTGGAGACCGAGACTGCAGATGCCGAAGCAAAGCAGGACGGTGATCAGCATCCAGAGAGTCATGGTGCCCGGGTCTCCGAGCATGCCGTTAAATATGCCGCCGACCTCTTCCGGTGTGGTTCCAACGAATTCGCCGCGGAGCATTTTGTAAACATAGTAGAGCATCCATCCGCCTACTGTGGTGTAAAACATCATGAGAAGATAATTACCGGCCATGGCCAGGTAGCCGGTGATATGCCATTTCGTTCCGGAAGGTTCCAGAACATGAAAACTTCTGGCTGCGGATTTCTGGCTGGCACGTCCCACGGAAAATTCCATGACCATGATGGGCAGTCCGAGAATGACAAGGAATACAAGATAAATCAATACAAAGGCGGCACCTCCGTATTTGCCAGTGATATATGGGAAGCGCCATACATTGCCAAGACCAATGGCGCAGCCGGCTGAGATAAGAATAAATCCGAGTCTGGATGAGAAATGTTCTCTCTTTTCCATAATTTTCCCCCTTTTTACGTGTTCATAATCCTTATAAGAATAACAAATGTATAGTGTGGGGTCAAGGAAATTGTAAAAAAATGGTGGTAAATTGACTGGCGGATAAAAAATACAGAAATTATCGACAGGTACGGGATTTCTTGATATAATCTACGCGGAAGACCTGTATTTTTATTATAGAAGGGATGATTGAAGTGGAAGCGATGACTGCAGGGGAAATTGTGAAAGCAGTAGACGGTGCATTACTGGCCGGAAATCCGGAAACAGTGATTGAACATATATGTATTGACAGTAGGGAAGCAAAGGAAGGAAGTCTTTTTGTGCCGATTATCGGCGAAAAGGTGGATGCCCATAAATTTATTGCTCAGGTATTGGATAACGGTGCGGCCGGGGCCTTCATGTCCCATGGTGATGTGGTGAACCCAGACAAAGTGCATATCCTGGTAAAAGATACAGTGAAAGCTCTGGGGGATTTGGCGGCGCATTATCGGAAAAAGTTCCGTATGCCGATTGTTGGTATCACGGGAAGTGTCGGTAAGACTTCCACAAAGGAAATGATCAGTGCAGCCCTGGAGACAGGGTTTCATATTATGAAAACAGCGGGAAATCAGAACAGCCAGATTGGTGTTCCGTTGACATTATTCCGTATGGAAAAGGGGCAGGAACTGGCCGTAGTAGAGATGGGAATCAGTGAATTTGGCGAAATGGAAAATCTGGTTCGTTTTGTAGAGCCGGATGTGGCTGTAGTAACCAATATTGGTGAGGCTCATATTGCCCAATTTGGAAAAAAAGAAAATACAATGAAAGAAAAGTTGAAAATTGCTATGAATTTTACGGAGAAGCAGCGGATTTTCCTCAATGGAGATGATTCACTCCTGCGTCAGGCGGCAGAGACAATGAAATGTCCGGTGACTCTCTTCGGAACTTCAGAAGGGTGCGATTATCGGGCGGAAAATATTCATATTGAAGATGGAAAAAATTGTTTTACTTTGGTATATCCGGAAGGACGGGAAGACGTGGTCATCCAGCAGCTTGGGCTTCACAATGTGCAGAATGCACTGGTAGCTATTGCGGTAGCCAGATATTTCGGTATTGAACCTTACAAAGCCAAAAAAGGACTGAAAGATTACGAAGGTATTCCGATGCGTCAGCAGATCAATCATTTATCCTGCGGCATCAAAGTGATTGATGATACCTATAATGCCAGTCCGGCTTCGGTCAAATCCGGCGTGGATGTATTGATGCAATTGGATAATCCGGGCCGAAAGATTGCGGTGCTTGGTGATATTTTGGAACTGGGGGATGTGTCCTGGCAGTGTCATTATGATACAGGGCTTGCCATAGCGGAGGAAAAGCTTCATATGGTTGTTACTGTCGGCCAGGAAATGAAAGCTCTGGCGAAGGCGATCATTGATTCGGGAGCAGGTATTGCCGTGTGCAGTTTTGATACGAATGAAGAAGCCATTGTATGGCTTTTGGAGAATGTATCCGGCGGCGATGCGATTCTTGTAAAGGGGTCGCGGGGGATGCACGAAGAGGAGGTCGTCAAGGCACTCCGGGAGAAATATGCCGTAAAATATTAAATACATTGTTAAGTCCTAAACTTACCTTGCATTTCTATGCAAATCGGAGTATAATCTACACACAAAATCGATACTTCAATTGGGTAAAGAATTAAAGATATTCCAGGAGGGGAAATATGTTTAAAATACGGGAGGCCAGAAAACTGGCAGAGAAAATCTTCTTTATGGAAGTTGAGGCACCACGAGTTGCTAAGGCTTGCCAGCCGGGAGAATTCGTTATTGTGAGAATGGATGAGAGAGGTGAGCGGATTCCGCTGACTATCTGCGATTATAATAGAGAGGAAGGAACCATCAGCATTGTTTTCCAGACCGTTGGTGCATCCACGGAACGCATGGCTGGTTTAAAAGCGGGAGATGCTTTTGAAGATGTGACTGGACCGCTGGGTAATCCT
>CATYEA010000003.1 GCA_958405355.1 uncultured Lachnospiraceae bacterium | reverse complement strand
ACACATGATAAACCGGCGACTATCAGTGTTGATGATGTACGGACTCAGATTAATGCAGACATAGCGATCAAACCTTATAGCAGTAAGTATAAGATTTATATTGTGGATGAAGCGGAGAAGATGAATGAACAGGCTCAGAACGCTCTGCTGAAAACCATTGAAGAACCGCCGGAATACGGCATTATCATGCTGTTGACGAATAACCTGGAAGCGATGCTGCCGACGATTTTGTCGAGGTGTATTGCATTTCACCTGAAACCGGTAGATAATTATAAAATTGTAGAATTCCTTGAGAAGGAATACGGAGTGCCGGACTATAAGGCCCGGATATGCGCCGCCTTTTCTCAGGGAGTTGTGGGAAAGGCCATTGCGATGGCTTCATCGGAGGATTTTAATGACCTCCAGTATCACGTATTGAATATTGTAAAAAATATTCACGAAATGGATGTTTATGAGGTGATTGAGGTCGTAAAACGACTCAGTGCCTATAAGACAGACATAAATGATATCATTGATATGATGATGGTGTGGTATCGGGATGTTCTTATCCTGAAAGTGACCAAGGATGCCAATGCCATTGTCTATAAAGATGAATACAGATTCCTGATGGACCAGGCGAAGCGCTCTTCTTATGAAGGATTGAACGATATTATTCAGTCTTTGGAAAAGGCGAAGGCCCGTCTGGCCGCCAATGTGAATTTTGAAGTGGCTATGGAAATGATGCTGCTTGTTATGAAGGAGAATTAGTGGGAAACAACGAGTCAAGCAGCTGTAGACATTGTGCTTGCACATATGGATACAGATATTTGACGAGTGTAAAGTATGAGTAACGGAGAGCGATAGCCCGGAGTTACGAATGCTTCGGATGCGAGAGCTTCAAAGAAGCGGAGCAGCCGGTTTCATCACTATTTTTGCCTAGAGAGGAATGGAGATTAAGATGATAAAAGTGATTGGCGTGAGATTTCGTCAGGCCGGAAAGATTTATTATTTCGACCCGCTTGATTTTGATATAGAAGTCGGTCAGCATGTCATTGTGGAGACAGCCCGGGGTATTGAATATGGGCTGGTGCTGACAGGTCCGAGAGAAGTGGAAGATGAAAAGGTCATCCAGCCGCTGAAACCGGTGATACGTGTAGCGACACCGGAGGACGACGAGATAGAGATGAAGAATAAAGAAAAAGAGAAATCCGCTTTTAATATATGTCTGGAGAAGATTGCCAAACATAAATTGGAAATGAAGTTGATTGATGCGGAGTATACTTTTGATAATAATAAAGTGCTTTTTTATTTTACAGCAGATGGGCGTATCGATTTCCGTGAGCTGGTTAAAGATTTGGCCTCTGTGTTTAAAACACGTATTGAGCTGCGCCAGATCGGTGTTCGGGATGAGACGAAGATTCTCGGAGGTATCGGTATTTGTGGGCGGACATTATGCTGTCATTCCCATTTGTCAGAATTTGCCCCAGTGTCTATCAAGATGGCTAAGGAGCAGAATCTGTCTTTGAACCCGACCAAGATTTCCGGTGTGTGCGGCCGCCTTATGTGCTGTCTGAAAAATGAAGAAGAGACTTATGAGTATTTGAACAGCAAACTTCCGGCTATTGGCGACCGGGTGACGACTGTCGATGGTTTCCGGGGGGAAGTTTCAAGTGTCAATGTTCTGCGTCAGCTTGTGAAAATTGTGGTGACACTGGATAATGATGAAAAGGAAGTCAAAGAATATCCGGTTTCCCAGTTGAAATTCCGTCCAAAACGGAAGAAAGAGCGGCTGAATATTAATGACGCTGAACTGAAACAATTGGAAGCGATGGAGAAACGGGATGGCGGTTCGGCCCTGTAGGGCATTTCCGGTATCGGAGAGACAGAGCTTCAAAAGAACTAGATTAACGGGGCATCCCATCAATATGGGATGTCCTTTTTCGGAGACAGGAAATATGGAGTTGGATAATCAATGATTGAATTAAAACAGGACGAGCGTCTGGATGATTTAGAGCGCAATGGTTATAAAATCATACAAAATCCGAATAAATTCTGTTTTGGGATGGATGCAGTGCTTCTTTCCGGTTTTGCCCATGTGCGAAAGGGAGAAAATGTTTTGGATATGGGAACAGGCACCGGGATTATTCCGATTCTTCTGGAAGCCAAGACGGAAGGAAAACATTTTACCGGTCTGGAGATTCAGGAGGAAAGTGCGGATATGGCCCGGCGCAGTGTGGCCTATAATCATCTGGAAGAACGAGTGGATATTGTGACAGGAGATATTAAAGAAGCTTCGACCTTGTTTCCTCTGGCTTCTTTTGATGTGATCACATCAAATCCGCCCTATATGACGGATTTGCATGGTATTAAAAATCCGGAGGCTCCAAAAGCCATTGCGCGGCATGAAGTATTATGCACCTTGAAAGATCTGGTGCGGGAGACGAGCCGTCTTTTGCGGCCTGGCGGAAGGTTTTACCTGATTCATCGGCCATTTCGGCTTGTAGAGATTTTTCAGATGCTGACGGCCTATAAGCTGGAGCCGAAGCGGATGAAACTGGTGTATCCTTTTGTAGATAAGGAGCCGAATATGGTTATGATTGAGGCCATTCGGGGAGCCAAATCTATGATCAAAGTGGAGGAACCATTAATCGTTTACAAAGAACCCGGCGTTTATCATGACGTCATATATGATATTTACGGATATTAGGAGGAAATGTCATGGCAGGAAAATTATACTTATGTGCCACACCCATTGGTAATCTGGAAGATATCACCTTCCGGGTATTGGAGACTCTTCGAAGTGTGGATGTGATAGCGGCGGAAGATACCCGTCATACCATAAAACTGCTGAATCATTTTGATATAAAAACACCCATGACCAGCTACCATGAGTTTAATAAGATTGATAAGGCCAAAATTCTGGTGGAAGATTTGAAATCGGGCAAGAATATTGCTCTTGTGACAGATGCGGGAACACCGGGCATTTCAGATCCGGGAGAGGAACTGGTAAAGTTTTGCCATGAAGCAGGAATTGAAGTGACATCCCTGCCTGGCCCGGCGGCCTGTATTACAGCGCTGACGATGTCTGGCTTATCTACCCGGCGGTTTTGTTTTGAAGGTTTTCTTCCGATGGATAAAAAGGAGCGGGAAGTGGTTCTGGAACGGCTTCAGCGAGAAACTCGGACAACCGTCTTTTACGAGGCACCCCATCGACTGTTAAAGACATTGAAGGTCCTCAGAGAAGCGGTGGGCAACCGCAGGCTGACTATTTGTAAAGAGTTGACGAAGCGTCATGAGAAAACCTGGCTGACCAGTTTGGATGAGGCCATTGACTGGTATGAGGCAAATGAAGCACGGGGAGAATACGTTCTTGTCCTCGAAGGGGCAGATGCAAAGGCGCTGGAAGAAGAGCGGCAGGCGGCCTGGGAAACTATGTCCATCGAAGAGCATATGGAGATTTATCTTTCAAAAGGGCAGACAAAAAAAGAAGCAATGAAATCCGTTGCTTCCGATCGGGGGATGACCAAACGAGAGGTCTATCAGTATTTACTTCATTAGGGGGGAATGGCGACGCAAGGACCGGGGGAGCCCTTTACGCCACCGACAAAATGGGCCTGATTACGGTACGGGATACCGTCAGGCTATGTAATGTGGGCTTACTCTTGGATAGTAAGCCCAGCCATTTTGGCCATTTCAATAATCGAACGTTTTGAAACTTTTTTATCGTGATAATCAATCAGATCATTCATATCCCCGGTGAAAATATCACAAGGTTCATATTTTTTCAGGATAATCCGCTCGTCATCCACAAATATTTCTAAAGGATCCCGTTCACCGATATTCAAATTGCGCCGAAGCTCGATCGGCAGGGTGATACGGCCCAGTTCATCTAACTTTCTTACGATTCCTGTACTTTTCATTAAAAACAACTTCCTTTCGCGAAGCATCGGGTTTTTCTCAATAAAACAAAAAAACTGCCAAAACACCTCATGTGTCTGACAGTCACCTTTGACTTTTTCTATTATTTATTTATCCCAATCATAGCAGTGACGAAGGAATTTGTCAATGAATTTTTTTAGAATAATTTTCAAATATTTTCCATATATATGAAATTAATTACAGTCGAGGGTGAGAATCTTTGAATAAAATATGGGGTTGGATGCTGATCATCGGGATTACTGTAGGGCTGATTACCGGAAAGTCGGCGGAAGTATCCACGGCACTGGTGGAATCTGCGAAGAGCGGGGTGAACCATGCCATCGGAATGGCGGGGGTTGTTGCCATGTGGAGCGGCATTATGCGTCTGGCGGAGGCAGAAGGCTTGCTGGATATTCTCACCAGAAAGATGGCGGGACTGATTCATTTTTTGTTCCCGCATATTCCAAAGGGACATCCGGCGGAAAAATACATATCTTTGAATTTTGCAGCCAACGTATTGGGGTTAGGCTGGGCGGCAACACCGGCAGGTCTTTCAGCAATGGAAGCTTTGGAACAGTTGGAAGAAGAACGCCGGGTGAAAAGACATCCTCTGGCTGCAGAGATCGGGACGGCCAGCCGGGAAATGTGTACTTTTTTGGTGATTAACGTTTCTTCGCTGCAGCTTATTCCGATGACGATCATTGCCTATCGCAGCCAGTTCGGTGCGGCCGTGCCGACGGGTATTGTTCTTCCAGGAATTTTGGCGACGGCGGCGTCTACAGCGGCAGGGATTATCTTTGTTAAAATCATGGGGAGGCGCCCATGAACCTGATTTTATTTTTATCGAATTGTATTATTCCTGTGATTATCTTATATGTAGTTGGCCTGGGATTGAGCATGAAGCTGGATATCTTTGATATTTTCCTTGAAGGGGTGAAGGACGGGCTGAAAACTGTGAGCGGTATCCTTCCGACGTTGATTGGGCTTTTGACAGCTGTGGGAGTCCTTCGGGCGGCGCATGTTTTTGATTATGTAGGTCAGGCATTGGGACCGATTATTGAAAAACTGGCTATGGCGCCGGAGGTATTGTCATTAATTTTTATCAAACTATTTTCTTCCACAGCGGCTACAGGGTTAATGTTGGATATTTTTACTGAATATGGTGTGGATTCCCGGAACGGCTGGCTGTCGGCCCTGGTTTTAAGCTGTACGGAAAGCTGTATTTATACAATGTCGGTCTATTACATGTCCCAGAAGATTACAAAAACCCGGTGGACCCTGGCCGGGGCCCTGACAGCGGCGGATTGTCAGTATTTTGCTGACCGGGATGCTGTACTAAAATTACATATTGACTTTAAGGGTGATAACATTTATAATTGAAGTGTTTTTAAGAGGTCGCAAAGGTGCGTAAATGCTGCCTTTGCGACTATTTTTGCACTATAGAAAAAAAGGAAAAGGGATGGAGAAAATGAAAGGTTATTTGAAAAAAGCTTTTGCAATGATGATGGCCGGCGTTATGGTATGCGGCATCCTGACCGGATGCGGTTCCAAGACGACCGAGACAAAGGCTGAAACAACGGCAGAGACAACAGCAGAAACTGGCGCTGAAAGCGCTGCAGGCGAAGCATCCGCAGAAGTGAAAACGGTTGAGGACGGCGTTTTAAAGGTTGCCATGGAGTGCGGTTACGCACCATATAACTGGACGCAGCCAACAGATGCAAACGGTGCGGTTCCGATTTCCGGAAGCTCCGATTATGCCTATGGATATGACGTTATGATGGCAAAATATGTGGCTGAAAAACTTGGTCTTGAACTTGAGATCGTAAAACTTGACTGGGATTCTCTTGTACCTGCTGTACTGGCCGGTACGGTAGACTGTGTTATCGCAGGACAGTCCATTACATCTGACCGTCTTGAGATGGTAGACTTTACAACACCTTATTATTATGCATCTATTATTACTCTTGTAAAAGCTGACGGACCATATGCTGAAGCCAAAGGTGTTGCTGATCTGGATGGTGCTGTATGTACTTCACAGTTGAATACTGTATGGTATGACACATGTATTCCACAGATTCCAAATGTTAATAAGTTACCGGCTCAGGAATCCGCACCGGCTATGCTGGTAGCTCTGGAAGCAGGTAAATGTGACGTTGTTGTTACCGATATGCCGACAGGTATGGCAGCACTTGTTGCTTATCCGGATTTCAAACTGTTGGATTTCAGCGGAACAGATGATGATTATGAAGTTTCCGAAGAGGAAATTAATATCGGTATTTCTGTGATGAAAGACAGCCCTTTGACAGCTCAGCTCAATGAAGTTTTGAAAGATCTGACACCGGAAGACTTTGATAAGATGATGGAAGAAGCTATTTCTGTTCAGCCGCTTTCCGAATAAAGAAATAACTGGAAAAAATTACGGGCACGGAGACGGTAGAGTCTCCGTGCTTTATGTCTATATATACGGAATAATATACAAAGGGGGAAAAAACGATGCCTGAAACCTTTTGGGGAAGAATCGTAATGTTAATTGAAGAATATTCCACGTCATTCCTGCGCGGGGCCGGTGTGACGATGATCATTGCTCTGGTCGGCACCTTTATTGGATGTATCATCGGTTTTGCCGTGGGTATTGTCCAGACCATTCCTGTTTCTAAAAAAGATAATATTGTCAAACGTGCCGTCTTGAAAGTGGTTCGTTTTATTTTAACGGCCTATGTTGAGGTTTTCCGCGGAACGCCGATGATGGCCCAGGCCATGTTTATTTATTTTGGTTCGGCGGCTGTATTTAATATTAATATGTCCATGTGGTTTGCTGCATTCTTTATTGTATCCATCAATACGGGAGCCTACATGGCGGAGACTGTCCGCGGCGGTATTTTATCCATTGACCCAGGCCAGACAGAAGGTGCTAAAGCCATCGGTATGAATCATGTTCAGACCATGCTCTATGTCATCATGCCTCAGGCATTGAGAAATATCATGCCTCAGATTGGTAACAACCTCATCATTAATATTAAGGATACCTGCGTTCTTTCGATTATCGGTACGGTTGAATTATTCTATACGACGAAGGGGGTTGCCGGAGCAAAATATCTGTACTTTGAATCCTTTGCCATTGCGATGGTGATGTATTTCGTTCTGACCTTTACCTGCTCGCGGATTCTCCGTTTCTGGGAGAGCAAACTGGACGGACCGGATAACTTTGATCTTGCAACAACGGACACATTGGCTCATACAAGCGGTATGTACAAATATCCGGATAAAGCAAAGGAGGAAGAGTGATTATGGACGAAAAGATTTTAGAAATCCGCCATTTAAGTAAGGCATTTGGAAAAAATGTGGTACTCCGGGATATCGACTTTTCCGTGAAACAGGGCGATGTGACCTGTATTATCGGCGCTTCCGGTTCAGGAAAGTCCACACTTCTCCGCTGCATTAATTTTCTTGAAGAGCCAACGGCCGGGGATATCATTTATCATGGAAAAAATATGATGGAAGAGCGTATGAATGAAGCCGCTTATCGAGCCAAAGTTGGTATGGTGTTCCAGAGCTTTAATTTATTTAACAACATGACTGTTTTACAAAATTGTATGGTCGGACAGGAAAAAGTTTTAAAGAAAGATAAAGAAACCGCGCGGAAAAATGCCATGTACTTTTTGGATAAAGTCGGAATGGCTCCGTATATTAACGCGAAACCGCGTCAGCTTTCCGGCGGACAAAAACAGCGAGTAGCCATTGCCAGAGCTTTGGCCATGGAACCGGAAGTCCTGTTGTTTGATGAACCGACATCGGCCCTGGATCCTCAGATGGTCGGAGAGGTTTTGGCTGTTATGCGTAAACTGGCCGATGAGGGCCTGACCATGATGATCGTTACCCACGAGATGGCTTTTGCCCGGGATGTATCCAATCATGTGGTCTATATGGCCGGCGGTGTTATTGTGGAAGAAGGGGAACCGAAGCAGATTTTCGGAAATCCGCAGAGCACCCAGACAAAAGAATTTTTAAGCCGTTTTGTCAATAGCTAAAAGGGGGAATTTTTTTGAAAAAGATAGGTTTTGTTGGTCTTGGAATTATGGGAAAATCCATGACCCGGAATCTGATGAAAGCCGGATATGAGCTTCATATTTATGCCCGCACAAAGGCAAAGGTTGAAGATGTTATCAGCGAGGGTGCGGTTTTCCATCCATCCGTTGGAGAATGTGCTGCGGAAGTAGAGGCCATGATCAGTATCGTTGGTTATCCGGCGGATGTGGAAGAAGTTTATTTTGGTGAAAAGGGCATTCTTAACAGTGCAAAACCAGGAACTTATGTCATAGATATGACGACATCCAGTCCAAAGCTGGCAAAGAGAATTTATGAGGCGGCAAGGGAAAAGGGTATTCACGCACTGGATGCTCCGGTGACCGGCGGCGATACGGGAGCAAAGAACGGCACACTTTCTATTCTTGTCGGCGGAGATCCGGCGGATTACGAGGCCTGCCATACTGTCTTTGAAGCCATGGGGACGAATATCAACTATGAGGGCGGACCGGGCTGTGGTCAGCATACGAAGATGGCGAATCAGATCATGATTGCCGGGACGCTTTCCGGTGTATGTGAGGCGATGAGCTATGCAAAGGCGCAGGGACTGAATCTCCAGACACTTCTGGATTCGGTGGCTACAGGCGCAGCCGGAAGCAAACAGTTGGATGCTTTTGGCGTTAAAATCATGAATGGCGACTATGCACCGGGATTCTTTATGAAACATTTCATTAAAGATATGAATCTTGCGGTGGAAGAAGCAGAGGCACAGGGATTGGATTTGAAAATCTTAAAACAGGTGTTGGCAAACTACCGGACACTGGAAGAAGAATACGGCGACTTGGGAACTCAGACTTTAATTAAATTCTATGAATAATGTATTCACACTTATATAATTTTAACGAGGGCATTGACGATATTGTCAATGCCCTTTGATAATATCTGACAATTTGCATGCAAAATAAAATAAAAACAAAATTAAGATATATTTAACAAAAATTACATATAAAATTTGGAAGATTTGCGGATTGATTCAAAAATCAAAAGATGATATTATGAGTTCAGATAAAATAAAAAATTTTAAATTATAAATTCAAAATTATACATCGATGGACCATTTAAATTCAATATGGACAACCGGAAGTGAAAAGTATATTATTGAAATAGAATATATAATTTCGGAGGGAACCAGATGTTATTGAAAAGGAATTTGGATGAACTGGTCTATGAAACGATATGCCAGGGATTTGTTGGCGGGACTTATACGGCTGGCAAACGGTTAGATCCGGCTGAATTGTCTGAAAGATATCAGGTCAGTAAAACGCCGGTGATTCAGGCGTTGAAGCGAATGGCGCATGAGCGGATCGTAGAAATTACATCCGGAGGAAAGTACATAATACCTGTGGCAACCCGGCGGGAGATTGAGAATGTCTGCCAGGCCAGATTGTTATTTGAAGAAGATGCACTGATGGCATTGTGCAGCACCGAAAACCCGGATGCGGTCTCTGTGTTGACGGCTATTGAAGAAAAGTGCCGGGGATACTATGAAGCCGGGAGCTATGATCAGTATTTTATGGAAGATATGTGCTTTCACAGAAAGATTGTAGAATTGGCTGGAAATGGCTGTCTGTCGGATTTATATCATATTTTGATCAATCGGTATATGGTCATTCGGAGTACCACTGGAACGGCTTTGGTGCATGATCCGATTGCCAGCCAGGAACATGCTCAGATGATTCAGGCCATCAAGGATAAGGATAGAGATAAAGCGAAATGTTTGATTGAAAATCATATATATAAGATGGAAGAGCGATTGAACGAGAAGGTTAATTAAAATATAGAAAAAACAAAAAAACTATTTTTTTTAACTCAAATAAAATTTTTTATTTTTAATTTTAAATTAAAAAGCACAAAAAGGAGCTTTTTATAAAAACAAAAAACTATATGTCAAGGAGGACAAAAAAATGGGAAAAACAAAAGGAATGGGCGTTATGCCGGCAGTCATGACATTCTGGAATGAGGATGAATCTTACAACGAGAAAGAGACATTGAGATATGTTCAGTGGGTACTGGATTCAGGGGCACACAGCATTTCTTGTGTAGGAAGTACAGGCGATAACATTTCGATGTCTATGGAAGAACAGAAGATGATCATGAAGAGTATCATCGATTTTGTAGATCACAGAGTTCCTGTTTATCCTGGAACCGGAAGATATTCCACAGCACAGACGATTGAATTGAGTAAGTATGCACAGGAATGCGGAGCTGAAGGCGTTCTTGTCATCATGCCATATTATTTACAGCCGCATAAGAGAGCTGTTGTTAATCATTTCAGAAAGCTTCGTGAAGCCATCGATATCGATATTATCCTTTACAATAACCCAAGATTCTGTGGTTATGAGATGACACCGATTGAGATTAAAGAAATGGTAGACGAAGGTCTCATCAACGGTATTAAAGCAGCTCACGGTGATGCGAATCGTATTCATGAATTAAAGTATTATTGTGGGGATAAACTTACTATATTATATGGTCATGATTATGCACCTATGGAAGGCTTCCTGGCTGGAGCTGACGGCTGGCTCAGCGGCATGCCTGCGATTTTCCCGAAATTTGCAAGAACTTTATTTGATATCTGCACCATTGAAAAAGATGTGGATAAGGCCAGAGCTTACTGGAATAAAATTCAGCCATTTGTAGATTATTTTATTACATATAATACAAATGATCCGCATTGGCATGAAGTTTTCAAATATGTATTAAAATGCCAGGGCTTTGATGCCGGTCTGCCGAGAATGCCTTTAGGTGATCTTGTTCCGGAAGAAAAAGCAAAAATTGACGCTTTGTTGGCAGATATGCAGGATATACTGTAATTGAAATGATACAGGGGAGAAAAAAGAGAAGGATATTTTTAATATGTGAGGAGGAATAATATGAAAAAGAGTTGGTTGGCGGGGTTAATGGCAGCAGCTTTAACCGTATCGATGCTGGCAGGATGCAGCTCGAACTCAACGGGAACAACAGAAACAAAGGATACGTCGGCTTCAGCAGAGACAACGGCTGAAACGACGAGAGAGACGGCTGCGGCCGCTGGAGATTCGGACACAATTTTAATCGGTGTTTCCGCATCTATTACCGGTTCTGCACCGACAAACGGTCTGCGTACTCAGCAGGGAGCACAGTTGGCAGTCGATGAAATCAATGCGGCCGGCGGCGTTCTTGGAAAACAGCTGGAATTGTATGTAGCCGATGACGGTGGTTTGGCAGATACAGGTATTAATGCGACAAACCTGATTGCGAGCCAGGGGGTTGTGGCTCAGGTTGGACCTAACTTATCCGGTTTGGCATTAGCTGTTGAAAGTATCATTTCCGAAGCAGGATATCCGATGCTTGTTGGTGCTACCAGCCCGAAGCTTGTAACAGAGGTTGACAATGAATGGTTGTTCAGAATTCGTGCTTCTGATTCTATTCAGGCCGAGTTAGCGGCTGTTTATGCGACGGAAAATCTTGGATGTAAAAAGATTGGTTTATTTACAAACAGTAACGATTATGGAACCGGTGCACGAACAGTAGCAGAAGCTTACTTTACAGAACATGGCATTGATTTCGTAACAGAAGAGCACAATACTGGTGATACGGACATGACAAGCCAGATTCTTAAATTAATTAATGAAGGCGTTGATTGTGTTATCGTTTGGACCGACGATGCTGAAACTGCATTGGCTGCCCGTCAGTTCTATGATTTAGGACTTGATGTACCTGTTATTGGTTCGACATCCATTTCCACACCTCAGGTTAATGAACTTTGTGAGCCGGAATGGCTGGATAACTGGTATAGCTGCACAGACTTTACCACATCCAATCCATCCGAGATCGTTCAGAACTTTGTCTCGAACTTTGAAGCAGCCTATGGCGAAGAACCGGAATTGTATGCGACGACCTATTATGGCTCAATCTATATTGTAGCGGATGCTATTGAACGGGCTGGAAGCACAGATCCTGCAGCAATCCGCGATGCTTTGGCAGAAACCGAAGGACTGGAAGGACCTCTGGCTACATATACAGCGGATGATATACGTGAAATGGTTCATGGTGGAACAATTTGTAAAATGGTAGACGGAAAAGCAGAATTCCTGGAATATGTACTTGTTGAAGAATAGTAATTCCTCTTCCTTTTTTAAATAGCTGCGCCTTAAAAAGCGCAGCTATTTTCATAAAAGAGAGACTTGGCAGGATAGGAGGTCGTTATATGGTTGGGATTTTGATACAGCTCATCGTCAGCGGTATCGCCATGGGGTTTATCTACGCGCTGGTCGGCATCGAGTATACGCTGATCTGGAATGCTTCCGGTGTGTTGAATTTTAGTCATGATAAATTGATTACTCTTGGAGCATATATTTTTGGAGGAACCTATATTATTGGTTTGGGCATGGGATATGTGCCGGGGATTATTTTAAGTTTGATTACGGTGGCATTGATTGGTCTGGTTATTGCAAGGGTCATTTTTATTCCGCTTCGGAATATGACAATGATTTATACAATTATGGCTACAGTCATGTTGGGAAAGATTATTATTGAATTTATACGTTTGTTCTGGGGACCGGTACCGTTCTCCGTTCCTGGATTTTTGGTTGGCACAGTGAAAATCGGTGGTATTGTCATTTCTATTGCCAATATCGCAATTATTGTGGTGGCAGCCATTTGTGTTGGTGCTTTACAGTTGTTTTTATATAAGACAAAACCGGGCAAAGCTATGCGCTGCGTTGCCCAAAACCGAAATGCTTCCCAGTTAATGGGTATTGACGTGAAGCACGTCATGATGATCACGGTGGCAATCAGTATGATGGTCTGCTGTCTCATCGGTCTGCTTGTTTCGCCTCTGCTGAATATCAGCACGACGATGTCAGGAATGATTGGCCTGAAAGGCTTTGCCGCAGGCGTTATCGGCGGATTTGGATATCTTCCGGGGGCCATTGTCGGTGGATTGGTCATCGGTATTATCGAGAATCTTGCATCGATGGTACTTCCATCGGTTTATAAAGATATCGTGGCCTTTGTTTTACTCGTCGCTTTCCTGTTGATCCGCCCGAAGGGCATTACCGGAAAGACGCGATAGAAAGGAGTAAAGCATGCAGAAAATTGAAAATAAGAGAGTTATCTGGATTGCGGCCGCATTTATTGTATTGGCCTGTGTGCCGCTGGTCGTTAAAAATAATTATTATATTACGCTGTTGAATCAGTTGACCATTAATATGATTGTTGTCTTTGGTCTGAATTTTGTTACCGGTCTGACCGGACAGATGAATCTGGGTACGGCAGGTATTTATGCCATTGGGGCATATATATCGGCGATTTTGTCCAGAAATTATGGTATTTCTCCGTGGATTACAATGATTATCGCCATAGCGGTCGGATTTTTAATTGGCCGCGGCCTGGGGTATCCGAGTTTAAAACTGAGAGGACCGTATCTTTCATTGACAACGTTGGCTTTTACAGAAATTGTTCGTATTTTTGCAACGAACCTGACAGATATTACCGGTGGTACTCAGGGTCTTAAAAATATTCCGCGTTTCTCTGTAGGGCCAATAGCTTTGGATACAAATGTTAAATACTTTTATTTTGTACTGATAGTAGCAATTATCATGTGTCTGATTTCCGTCCGAATCGTGTATTCTAAATGGGGAAGGGAATTCCGGGCTATCCGGGATAATGTGGACGCTATCGAATCTCTGGGGCTGGATGTGAAGAAAATTAAGATACGCGCGTTTACATTGGCTGCCATGTATGGAACTTTTGCCGGCGCCTTGTATGTTCACTTTAATAATTATATTACAAGCCTTTCCTTTACCACAGATTTATCCATTAACTATGTTATCATGCTGATGGTCGGCGGTATCGGAGACATTTTCGGAAACATCATCGGAGCTGCAATAATCACAATGCTGCCGGAAATATTACGGTTTTTGGGAGATTACTACCAGATTACCTATTGCATCCTCGTCTTGATCAGTGCATTGTTCCTGCCAAACGGTCTTGTGTCCATTTATGGCAGAGTTATGCGGCGGTTTAAAAAGAAACCGGCAGTGGAAGGTGGTGAAGGCCATGAGTAATGAACAGATTATATTGGAAGCAAAGCATCTGACCAAACGGTATTTTGGTTTGGTGGCGGTCAATGATTTGAATTTTCAGGTAAAGAAAGGCCGTATCCATGCGTTGATCGGACCGAATGGGGCCGGGAAGACAACGACAGTAAATATGATTACAGGGGATGACCCGCAGACAGAGGGAGAAGTATTGTTCTGTGGTCAGCCGATTTCAAAAATGCCGATTTATGCTAGGGCACAGCTTGGCATCGGCCGGACATTCCAGAACATTAAATTGTTTTCCACGATGACGGTTATGGAAAACCTTATGATGGGTGCCCAGAGTAAGACAAATCAGAACATTCTGACATGGCTTTTTAATGTGGGGAAAGCCAATGCGGAAGAAAAAATGCTGAAGGAGAAGGCAGAAGATATATTGAATTTTATTGGGATGTATAAATATAAAGATGAGGTCGTAAGTAACCTGGCCTATGGCCGACAGAAAATGACTGAGCTTGGAAGAACGCTGATGACGGATCCAAAGCTTATTCTTCTGGATGAGCCGGCGGCCGGCCTGAACCCTTCCGAGCGTAAAGAGTTCATTGATATTATCCAGAAAGTTTATGAGAAGGATGTGGATATGTTCCTCATTGAACATAATATGGATGTGGTTATGAATCTGAGTCATGATATTACCGTACTGAATTTCGGATGTAAGATCGCTCAGGGCAGTCCAAAGGAAATTCAGCAAAATGAAGAGGTTATCACGGCCTATCTGGGAGAAGGTTATCGACAGAAAATGGCAAAGGAGGCTGGAACAAATGCTTAAAGTAAATCATGTGGATGCTTTTTATGGTAAAGTCCAGGTCCTCCATGATGTGAGCCTGGAAGTTGGGGAAAATGAAATTATTTCATTGATCGGGGCCAACGGCGCCGGGAAAAGTACCCTGATGAAAACGATTATGGGGTTGATTCGGCCGAAGCATGGGAATATTGAATTTCAAAGTGAGGACCTGACAAAAATCCGTAATACAAAAATCGTATCTAAGGGCGTCGTATATGTGCCGGAAGGCCGGGAGGTTTTCCCGGAAATGTCGGTCCGGGATAATCTGGAAATGGGCGCTTACTGCCGGAAATATTCGGCAAAGGAAATGAATCAGCACCTGGAAGAAATGTATGCCATTTTTCCAAGACTTGGTGAGCGGCAGAAGCAGCTGGCCGGGTCCTTAAGCGGCGGCGAGCAGCAGATGCTGGCAATCGCACGGGGATTGATGAGCGACCCAAAGCTGATTATGTTCGATGAACCGTCTCTGGGACTGGCGCCGGTTGTTGTAGAGGATATGTTCCGGGTTATTGTCGATATTAATAAAACAAAGAAGATACCAATCCTTTTGGTAGAGCAGAATGCGTTTATGGCGCTGAGTATTTCAAATCGGTGTTACGTTATGGAAAATGGTCGGATTACGCTCAGCGGCCCAAGTAAGGAATTGTTAGAAAGCGACGAAGTCAAGAAATCCTATCTTGGCGGATAAAAATGTTGGGAGGAATAATATGATGGATTTAAGTATCAATGAAACAATTAAATACAATAAATCAGGTCCGGCAAGATATTGCTGCCGTCCGGGAGTATGGAGTGAAATTGAAAAGCTGTTGACACCTTTTGGAAAGAGAACGATTGTCAGTGGCGGCACCCGTGCCAGAGCATCCATCCAGGACAAGCTGTTTTCGGCTTTGGAAGCGGCGGGAATTGAATACAAAGTCAATGCTTTTACGGGTGAGAGCAGTATGAATAATGTGGAGAAACTTGTCGAAATGTGTCGGGAATACATGCCGGATTTTATCATTGGAGCCGGAGGCGGCAAGGCGTTGGATACGGCCAAATATGCTGCAGAAATCTGTGGCATTCCGGTGATCACCATACCGACCATCGCAGCGACTTGTGCGGCTGCCAGCAATCAGATCATAGTGTATTCGGATGAGGGCGAATATTTGGAAAATGTTTACCCGAAAACCAATCCTCCTCTGGTGATCGTGGACCCGGAAGTTATTTTGAAAGCGCCGAAAAAATATTTGATTTCCGGAATCTATGATTCGCTGGCAAAGTGGTATGAAGGCAGCGCTTCATTGCCGGGCTCAGATAATGCGGATACTTTTGATTATATGGCATTGGCTGTCGCGGGGATGTTGAAAGAAAATCTGTTTCGGGATGGCAAAGCGGCTTTGGATGCTCTGGATGCGGGTGAGCTGACAAAAGAGTTTATTAATGTGGTCAATTTAAATATCTATACAGCAGCCACGGTTCAGGCATTAGGGATAAAGGCGGTACGAAACGGCATTGCTCATTCTACTCAGAATGGTCTGACCAAACTTCCGGGCGGACATCATATTACCCATGGCGAAAAGGTTGCCTATGGAATTGCAGTTCAGCTTGCCGTATTAAATGCACCGGCATCAGAAAAGGCGGAATTAAAGGGGCTTTATGATTCGATGGGACTTGTGTCGACCTTTAATGGTCTCAATTTGGACTTTACTGATGAAAATATACATACGGTAGCGTTAAAAGCTGTCTCTGACGTCTTGATGAGAACGAAACCATTTGATAATATTACAGAAGAGATGATGTGTCAGGCCATCCGGGAGGTGGAAGTCACATTTTAACACGAAACTGAAATATGTAAATGGGGTGTTGAAATGAAAGTTTTAAATTTTGGATCGTTGAATATTGACAATGTTTACCATGTGGATGATTTTGTTCAGCCGGGAGAAACGAAAAAATCATTGAGTTTTCAAGTGTTTCCCGGTGGTAAGGGGCTGAATCAGTCGGTGGCCTTAGCCAGGGCCGGAGCTGACGTGTACCATGCAGGAAAGATTGGAGCCGACGGCCAGTGGCTGGTGGATTTAATGAGCCAGTCCGGAGTATGCGTAACTTTTCCGGAGACATCCGGCAGTCCTACAGCTTCAGCTTTGGTTCGGGAAGCGGATTGTGACACGGGAAAGGCCATTATCCAGGTGAGTGACGCGGGACAGAACGCCATTATTCTTTATGACGGGGCAAACCAGACCATGGACCGTGCATTTGTGGATGAAGTTTTGAGCGGATTTGGAAAAGGAGATATTTTAGTCCTTCAAAATGAGATCAACCGGGTGCCGGAAATTATGGATTTGGCCTGGGAACGGGGAATGCAGATTGCACTCAATCCATCACCGGCCAATGAAGTCATCCGTCAGTGCGATCTGAGTAAGGTCCATTGGCTTTTGCTGAATGAGATTGAAGGAGAATGGCTGACCGGAAAGAAAGAGCCGGAAAATATTGCGGAAAGTCTGTTGGAATCTTATCCGGATATGGAAGTGGTACTGACCCTTGGCAGCCAGGGCGTTTTATATCAATCCCGTGAAAAGAAATGTTATCAGAAAGCGTTTAAGGTAAATGCGGTGGATACGACTGGAGCAGGAGATACATTTACCGGATATTTCCTCAAATGTGCGGCGGACGGAGAATCACCGGAAAGGGCGTTGGTGATAGCGTCCAAGGCGGCATCGATCGCCGTATCCAGGCCGGGAGCCGCTGTTTCTATCCCGTATTGGGATGAAGTGGTTGAATAAAGGAGAAGATTATAATTATAAAAAATAGTTTAAGTTGCGGCAGCCGGGAAATGACACAGATTTTGTCAGATGTTCGGCTGCCGCGATTTTATAAAGTAAGACAAAAATTTGATAAAACCCATCTGGATAGTGAAACAATTGTTTCAGTATTAAAGCAGGAATTTGAAAATGTTATATTTTCCGGAACGGATGTTTCTGTCCGGGGTCAGCGGATTGCCATTACAGCAGGCAGCCGGGGCGTTGCCAATATCGCCTTGATTCTGAAAACGATTGTTAGGATTTTGAAAGCGAAGGGCGCGCAGCCGTTTATTGTGCCGGCGATGGGAAGCCATGGCGGAGCCAGTGCAAAAGGTCAGAAAGAACTTTTGGCCGGTTATGGCATTACGGAAGAAATGATGGGCTGCCCGATTCATTCTTCAATGGAAGTCAGGAAAATAGGGAAGACGGCAGATGGCCGGGAAGTTTTTATTGATAAAATGGCTGCAGAGGCCGATGGCATTGTTGTGGTTGGCAGAATCAAACTCCACACGGCATTTCGCGGTCCCTATCAGAGCGGCGTGATGAAAATGATGGCCATTGGACTGGGAAAGCAGTATGGGGCTTCCGTGTGCCACGCTGAGGGCTTTCAGCGGATGGGCTATAACGTACAGGCTTTCGGAAGCGCTATTCTTAAATATGCCAATATTTTATGTGGGGTGGGCATCATTGAAAATGCCTTTGATGAGACTAAGAAAATCAGGGTTATGCGCCGGGAAGATATTGAAGCCATGGAGCCGGAGCTGTTAAAAGAGGCGGAGCAGAGCATGCCGCGAATTTTATTTCCTTCTTGTGATGTATTGATTGTGGATGAAATCGGGAAAAATTTCAGCGGTGACGGCATGGACCCGAATGTGACAGGCTCCTTTGCAACGCCTTTCGCCACCGGCGGGCTTCATGCGGAACGTATATGTCTCTTGGATTTGTCACCGGAGACCCATGGCAATGGTATGGGGACAGGAATGGCCAGCGTGATTACCACCCGGATTTTTAAACAGCTGGATGTAAATATGATGTACATAAACGGGTTGACATGTAAAAATCTCAATGGTTCCAGAATCCCGTGTGTGATGACAAACGATAAAGAGGCCATACAATTTTGCCTGAAAACCTGTATTCAGGCGGATATGCTTTATCCGAAAATTATCCGCATATTTAACAGTCAGTTTGTGGAATATATGTGGATTTCAGAGGCTTTGGCGGAAGAACTGCCGGAGAATGCGGAGATTCTTTCCGGGCCGGAGGCATTGTCTTTTGATTCGGAAGGTAATCTGACAGACCGTTTTCCAAGACAGCGGGGGCAGAGGATTATATGATTGTATCCACAGTATTGGGCAAAATTATTTCCATATTCCTTATGATGCTTGTCGGCATCATATGCTGTAAATCCGGGATTATTGACGATGATTCCAAGGAAAAATTTTCACGTTTAAGTACCCAGATTGTCAGCCCGATGGTCATTTTCATGTCATTTCAAATCGACTATGACAAAAACCTGCTATTTCATATGGGTATACTGCTCGTGCTGGCTTTTTTGGTATTTTTTCTGGCAATAGGTATCAGCCGGATAATGCTGCGGCAGAAGCCGGGAAATGACTTGGCTGTTGAACGATTTGCGGTAACTTATGCCAATTTTGGATATATGGGACTGCCTTTGGCAGAAGCCCTGATCGGAAACATAGGTGTCATCTACATGGCGGTTTTCATTGCTGTTTATAATCTGTTCGTGTGGAGCCATGGGATTATGCTGCTGGATAATAAAGGATTTCAGCCGAAGAAATTAGTAAATCCCAGTTTAATTGCGCTGGTTTTGGGACTTCTGTGCTTTGTTTTTCAGATTCGGCTCTTTGAAAGCGCATCCTTTGCCATGAGTTCTATTGCAGCGATGAATACGCCTCTGGCCATGATTCTTTCGGGTGCCATTGTTGCCAAAATTGATTTTAAGCGATTATTAGGTAAGGGGCGGTTGTTCTGGGTGGTATTTCTGCGTCAGGTTTTGTCCGCCGGGATATTCTGTACAGTGTTGCGTATTCTTCTGATTGATGAATCTGTACGGATGATTGCGGCGATAGCAGCGTCCTGTCCTGTGGCATCCATGACAATAACCTTATCAATTATTTATCACAGGGATGATTATTATGCGACGGAAATTTTTACCGTATCAACCCTTTTGTGTATATTAACGTTTCCCCTCTGCCTGCTTATTGCAGGTGTATAAATATGGAAAGCCGCCGTTCCACAACCAATCAGCAGATTGTGGAGCGGCGGCGTTTTTTCCTTTTATTTAGCACATGGCGGGCATGTGGTCGGTGCGTCGAAGGAAGGGTTGAATGCGTAGAAGTTTTTGGAATCCAACTGTTCCTGTAAAATTCGCAGAGTCTCTCCAAAACGCTGGAAATGGACGATTTCACGGGCGCGGAGGAAACGGATCGGGTCAGCCACTTCCGGGTCTTTTACGAGACGGAGGATGTTGTCGTAGGTCGTACGGGCTTTTTGCTCGGCGGCCATATCTTCAAATAAATCGGTAATCGGGTCTCCCTTGGACTGGAATTCGCAGGCGTTGAATGGAATACCGCCAGCCGCCTGCGGCCAGATGCCAATGGTGTGGTCGATATAATATTTATCGAACCCATATTTTTTGATTTCATCCATAGATAAATTACGGGTAAGCTGGGTGACGATGGTGGCCACCATTTCCAGATGGGCCAGTTCTTCTGTTCCAATATCGGTCAGCATCCCCATGGCCTGGCGGTTCGGCATGGCGAAACGCTGGGAGAGATAACGCATAGAAGCGCCCATTTCACCGTCGGGGCCTCCGTATTGACTCATGATTACCTGAGCAATCTGAGCATTTGGCTGTGTGATATTTATCGGGTATTGCAATCGTTTCTCATAGTTCCACATGAGCAGCTACCTCCTTCCCAAGGCCATTTCTGATGAATCCACTCCCAGGAATTGCTGGCAGTGTCATTGGCGGTGTCAATGGTTAAAGGACCAAAACGGCGGGCATATTCCTTCAGGGCCGCGTTTCGGAGTTCGCTGTGCTCGCGAAAATAAGCCAATGCTTCCTGATTCCTTGGGTGGGAGTCAAGAAACAGGGTAATATCATTAACAGCAAAACTTACTTTATTAATATAATCAAATAATTGGGACTGGGAAAGTTGACATAAATTTCTCATCGCACACACCTCTTTCCGCAGAATGGTTTGTGAAGTTCAGGGAAAATGGTGCCGACTTCCAAACTTCGGTTTAAGTCAAAGGTTGATTGGAAGGTCTGCATGGGCACATAAGCCATGGCGATGGGAAAGGTGCTGATATTTTCACAGGCCGGTGCTGCCGGAGACGGCATAGGCCGATTCATCGGCTGGCAGCACGGAGCCATATTTTGTCGGTAATTCATAAAAGCTCCTTTCGGAGAATTCCTGGTTTTACTATTAATGTATGAAAACCGAGAAGAAATGTGAAAATATTAAATAATGATCTGAAGTGCGTCGTGTATATTCTGGATATGAATCTCTTTGCTTCCAGGTGCATATTCGCCGTCCAGTGTCCAGGGAATTTCCGTCTCTGGATAAATGTCTACAGAGTTTGCCTGGAAAAATGTTATCACATCCGGATCGTAAGACTGAGTGTTGATAGATACGACGATTTTTGTCAGATCGATCAGGGTTTTTGGCATTTTGATGAGCATGACTTCGAAAAGGCCGTCATTGAAATCAACAAGTTCTTTGTTCAGTCGAATCATGCCGCCGATGGATGTGGAGTTGCAGATCGCACCCCAGATATAATTATCTTCCATGATGGTATCACCGTGGACGATCTTCATATGGCATGGCTCAATGGTAGAAAGATCCTTGACACCTTCCAAAAGATAAGCCAGATGTCCAAGACGGTTTTTCAGAGATTGAGGTGTATTATAGGAAGCTTCCGTAAAGGCTCCGAAAGATGCCACGTAGGAAAAATACAGTTGGTTAAAGCCGCCGATATCAATTTTGCGCGGAGAACCGGTCATGATCTGACGGGCAATATCTACGGAATTTCCGTTCAGACCGATGCTGCGGGCAAAATCATTGGTACTTCCGGATGGTATATAGCCGACGGCCGGGTGATCTTCGAGGGGAACAAGGGTGGATACCATTCCGTTAAACGTGCCGTCGCCGCCGCAGCAGATGACCAGATCATAATGGAGATCTCCATTTAAGGATTCTTTGATGGCATCAGAAATATATTTTGTGACATTTAAGGTCAGTTCATAGCCGGCCTCGCAGAAAATCTGACAAACGTCCAAAAGGCTGTCCTTAATTTTTACGGTGCCGGAACTCGGATTGACAATAAAAAGTATACGTTTTCTCATGATGATAAACCTCCTTCAGGCTTTTGCGGCATCTGTTTGTCCAGATGCTGAACATACAGATATTATATATTATTTTGGCGGCGGTGGCTACCATAAGTTTTGTAAGAAAACGTTGACAAATGGGGATTCTGTTATATAATTTTAAAAACAGGAGAATATTATTTGGAGGCTATTCAGATGAAGAAGGTTGTGAAGTTTGGCGGCAGCTCGTTGGCCAGCGCCGAACAGTTTAAAAAGGTAGGAAATATTATCAAAAGCGACCCGGACAGAAAATATGTGATTCCTTCCGCGCCGGGAAAGCGTTTTGCAAAGGATATTAAAGTCACCGATATGCTTTACCGTTGTTATGAGACGGCGGTGGCCGGGGAGGATTTCGGAGAACTTCTCGAGCAGATCAAAGCAAGGTATAACGAGATTATTCAGGGATTGTCTCTGGATTTATCATTGGAAGATGAGTTTAAGACCATTGAAACGGCCTTTAAAAATAAAGAAGGCATTGATTATGCAGCCTCCAGAGGAGAATATTTAAATGGTCTTGTTATGGCAAAATATCTGGATTATGAGTTCCTTGATCCGGCAAAATACATTTTCTTCCGTAAAGACGGACTTTTAGATCAGGAAAAGACTTACAGTACGTTGGGAAAGAAGCTGAATAAGGTTGAAAGAGCTGTCATTCCGGGATTTTATGGCTGCGGTGCTGATGGCAAAGTTCAGACATTTTCCCGAGGCGGTTCAGATGTCACAGGTTCTGTTGTAGCCAAAGCAGTATTAGCTGATATTTATGAAAACTGGACCGATGTATCCGGTGTGCTTGTAGCAGATCCGCGGATTATTGAGAATCCGAAACCGATTCATACAGTAACTTATAAAGAATTACGAGAACTTTCTTATATGGGAGCCAGTGTGCTTCACGAAGATGCTATCTTTCCGGTGCGCACGGAAGGTATTCCGATTAATATCCGAAATACGAATGCGCCGCAGGATCCTGGTACTTTTATTGTTGAGAGTACCTGTGTGAAGCCGGAGTATACTATTACAGGTATTGCCGGAAAGAAAGGTTTTGTGTCGATTACAATTGAAAAAGATATGATGAATGCTCAGGTTGGTTTTGGACGTCGGGTACTTCAGGCATTTGAGCAGGAAGGCGTTTCCTTTGAACATATGCCGTCCGGCATTGACACTTTGACCGTTTTTGTGCATCAGGATGAGTTCCAGGCGAAGGAACAGGCTGTTCTTGCAAATCTGCATCGTGCGGTTCATCCGGATTCCATAGAGATGGAGGGCGATTTGGCCCTGGTCGCTGTTGTCGGACGGGGTATGAAAGCGACCCGAGGTACAGCCGGAAGAATCTTTTCGGCACTGGCCCATGCCAATGTCAATGTTAAAATGATTGACCAGGGTTCCAGTGAGCTGAACATCATCATTGGTGTTCAGGATAAAGATTTTGAAGCAGCTATTAAGGCAATTTACGATATTTTTGTAACTATTCGTCTGTAAGTCCGTTTTATGGGACACTGAATCCTTTATTATGAGGCCATCTTAATGAAAAGGTGGTTGATAACATGAAAGGATATGCAGTGACAGAGGGATATATGGGATTGGTTGAAGGTAAATATATGTTATTTGCCAGCGAATCTGACTATAGAGAATATCTGGAAGATTAATATAAGTAAATACTGAAAAATGCCGCCAATTGGCGTCATTTTTCTATATTGACAGGGTTACGTTTTCATGTTACCATGATAAAGTGTTATACGAATAACAGAGTAATTTATTTATGAATCTGGGAGGAAAGAATTATGAAAAAGAATATGGCATTGATTATGGCCGGAGTTCTGGCAGTAGGAGTTCTGGCGACAGGATGCGGTAATAAAGAAGCTGAGACAAAAGCAGAAACAACGGCAGAAACAACAGCAGAAACAGGTGCTGAGAGCAAGGCTGACGGAGAGACAACAGCGGCCGGCGGTGAAAGAACCACATTTACCGTTGGTTTTGATGCAAGCTTCCCGCCATATGGATATCAGGAAAACGGCGAATATGTCGGCTTTGACCTGGATCTGGCTCAGGAAGTCTGTGAGCGCAATGGATGGGAACTTGTGAAAACTCCGATTGACTGGGATGCTAAAGATATGGAATTGAATTCCGGAGCGATTGATTGTATCTGGAACGGATTTACAATGAATGGCCGTGAAGACAGCTATACATGGACTGAGCCATATGTTGATAATACGCAGGTATTTGCCGTGAAGAAAGACGGAGATATTACTTCCGCAGCAGATCTGGCCGGAAAGATCGTATTAGTCCAGGCCGATTCTTCCGCCCTTGCAGCTTTAAAAGATGAAGAAAATGCCGAGATTAAGGCGTTGGCCGATTCTTTTGGTGAGCTGATTGAAGTACAGGAATATGAATCTGCATTAATGGAACTTGAAGCAGGTTCTGCAGATGCTGTAGCCATGGATGAAGGCGTAGCAAGAGCAAAAATGAGCAAAAATGAAAATATTACTATCCTGGATGATGTCATTTCCACAGAACAGTATGGTATTGGTTTTAAACTGGGCAACGAAGAGCTTCGTGACCAGGTATGGGCCACATTACTTGAGATGGAAGCTGACGGCACTATCGATGAAATTGCTGATAAATACGATATGAATAAAGACAACATCTGTATCGGCAAATAAAGTATACGGACATCAGGGGAGCGAGCAATATCGCTCCCCTGATTGCTATGGGGAGGTCAATTGATGACGATTACAGATATTATAAAACAGTTGTCCAGCGGTATGGGTGTGACCATTGAGATATTTTTTGTGACGTTGGTGTCTTCATTGATTCTCGGTCTTGGTCTGGCTCTTGTCCGGATGTCAAAATTTAAAATTCTTTCTATCCTTGCAAAAATATATATATCAATTATGCGTGGAACACCGCTGATGCTCCAGCTTCTGGTCGTTTATTTCGGCCCTTATTTTATTTTTGGGATTCCGATTACCCGGTCTTATCGTTTGAATGCGGTATTGATAGGGTTTGCATTGAACTATGCGGCTTATTTTGCGGAGATTTACCGGGGCGGTATCTCAGCCATTCCGGATGGCCAGTATGAGGCGGCCAAACTGCTTGGTTACAGCAAGAGCCAGACCTTTATACATATTGTCATGCCTCAGGTCGTTAAGCGGATTATCCCGGCAGTGGCAAATGAAACGATTACCCTTGTTAAAGATACATCTCTGGCCTTCACGTTGGCAGTAGCCGAAATGTTTACGCTGACGAAGCAGTTGGTGGCAGCCCAGTCTTCTATGATACCGTTTGTGGTAGCGGCTGTATTTTATTATGTTTTTAATCTTTTGGTGGCCATGTTCTTTGATTATTTAGAAAAGAAGCTAAATTATTATCGTTAGGAGGATGAGGGATGAATTTACTTGAAATGAATCATATAAAAAAGAGCTTCGACGGTCTTGAAGTTTTAAAAGATATCTCCCTGACGGTAAATGAAGGAGAGGTATTAAGTATCATTGGTCCGTCCGGTTCGGGAAAATCCACGCTGCTCCGATGTGCAACCATGCTTGAGAAGATTGACGATGGGGATATTATCTACCTGGGAGAAGCGGCGGCAAAGAGCGAGGGCGGAAAAGCAGCTTATGCTAAGGCGGCTGATTTAAAGAGGATTCATGGTTATTATGGTTTGGTTTTCCAGAATTTTAACTTATTTCCACACTACTCGGTCATTAAAAATATCACGGATGCTCCTCTTCGGGTACAGCATCGAAATAAAGACGAAGTTTTCGAGGAAGCCAAAGAGCTGCTTCGCAAGATGGGACTTTCGGATAAGGCCAATGCCTATCCGTATCAGTTATCCGGCGGCCAGCAGCAGCGGGTATCCATTGCACGGGCCCTGGCAATGAATCCGAAAATCTTGTTCTTTGATGAACCGACATCTGCTCTCGACCCGGAGCTAACGGGAGAAATTTTAAAAATTATTAAAAACCTGGCGGCGGAAAAAATGACTATGGTCATCGTTACCCATGAAATGAATTTTGCGAGAAATGTGTCGGATTATGTTATTTTTATGGATAAGGGCGTTATTGTTGAGGAAGGTTCGCCGGAAACAGTGTTTAATTCGCAAAATCAGCGAATGAAAGAATTTCTTGGAAAACTTAATGCGGAATAGATATTAAGGCGGCATTGCGGGAGCAGTGCCGTCTTTTTGTTTTGTATATGATAATTTGCACAATAAAAGGTTTTGCGTTTGGCAAAGTCTATCGGCGTTCCAACGCAAACACGTTGATTTTTTTGTTTGCTGCGCCGCTTATTCGTGTACAGAAATCAAAACTCGCCCTGACCGGGCTCAAACAACTGATTTCTGTACGCGCTATGCTCGCAATACTGCAAAAATCTGCCTATAGTTTGCTTTTGGAATCGCCGAAATCTTTGCACAAATTGCAAAATCATTTTACTTTGTGCAAGTTTTCAAAATTAAAATACAATGCTGCATTTTG
>CATYEA010000002.1 GCA_958405355.1 uncultured Lachnospiraceae bacterium | reverse complement strand
TTTAAGGCCTTTGCCTGCTGCTTTTCCGCTACAGCCTTTACCATATCAAAGACCTGGCTTTCCGTATACACCGTACAGACCGCATCGATGTCTTCCCGAACAATTTCCTGCCGTCCATCCGTATAAACCACCAGTTTATCCAGCTCCCGGCGGATATTTTCCATGTCCGTATCAATCCGTTCCAAAAAATAGCGCAGCGTACTTTCTGACATTTGGCGACGCTCACCCTTTAAAAGTCCGGCAATCCACCGCATCAGCGTTCGTTCATCCGGCGGTGTCATGTTCGCCGCATAGCCTAATGAAGAAACCGCCTTGAATAGTTTATTCCGCTTATCCACATCTTTTTCAACAAAAACAAAACAGGTTGTCTCCGGCATTTCCTTAAGATAGGCTGCCAACTCATCCTGAGCCGATGAAAAAAATCCGCTGTTTTCCACAACAATTAAACGCCGTTCACTGAAAAAAGGCAGAGTCTCCCCCAAATCAATCAGTTCCTTGACAGAAATCCCCTTTCCCTCAAAATAGCTGTAATTCATCGTATCTTCACCCACAATGGCCTGCCGCATTTTATCCCGATACTGTTTTCTCAGATAATCTTCCGTCCCATAAATCAGATAGACCGGCTTAAAATCTCCGGATTTTATGTGTTGATTGAGTATTTTCACGTATTTCGCTCCTTTTTACAACTACACTTATTATAAACGATTATTCTTATAAATCAATGGGACTATTGGTACTTTTCAAATACCCGCCATTGTTCATCTATATATACTTCAATCACATCATCCGGAGCATACTGAAATCCGTACCCGGTTCCGAAATTGGACTGATGCTCTTTCATAGGTATTTCCCCGGCCGCTACTGTTGAATCAATTTCCCCGTCCATCACGCCGCAGCGGCCACTGATGGTGCTTTCACGTCCCGTATCATAATATAATTCTCCGTTTACCCGAATCAGAGAAACCATATCATTGCTTTCTCTCTCCTCCGTCTCTATGACTTTCGCCTCTATGAGCGTAACATCATAAGCAGAAATCTGTGCCGGATAAGTCTCCATAATTTCCCCGTTATATGTAACACATACAATGTCACCGGCCTCCACCGTATCCAGCAACTCGGATGTCCGGTTTTCTTCCATCCCCGATAATCCAACCTGAATCCTGTCACAGGACTTTCTTTCCGCCGCATCCTCTTCCGGTTCCACCAGAAGAATATCCTCGTTTACCTCCAGAACTACAGCATTAAAACTCGTCTTCTCCGGCTTGCTGTCCGCTTCTTTGTATTTACAGCCCACAAGCACCAATACCGGTATCAGTATCATACATATAAATGATAATCTGCGCATAATTTTCGCCCCCAATCATCCATAAACGCTTCTTTTAAATTTCTCTGTCTTTCCGCCAGCATGCCGACATATGTCAGTCCACAGTGCTTACAATAACGTTTCATCATTTCTTCGTAAAGATCCGCGCCTTTGTCGACAGGATAACCACAGGTTGTGAGTAATGCAAGCCCTTTGCCCTTTAACAGTGCCGGGCCATGAGGGTCGTCACCATAGTATTTACAGGACGCATAAATGGCCCTGTCAATAACAGCTTTCACCGGCGCCGGTGCGGACCAGGCATAAACCGGAGCCGCAACGATAATTAAGTCAGACTCCGCCATGGAATTTAAAACAGGCTGCATATCATCCTGAACCACACAACTGATTTTTGTTTTATCCTTCTGACATCCGAGACAAGCTCTGCACCCGGCAATATTCTTCTCATAAACATCAAAGTAATCAAGTATAACGCCATTTTTTTCAAGTTCTTCCATAAAAGGCCCTAATAACGCCGCTGTATTTCCCCTTTTTCTTGGGCTTCCATAAATAATTGTAGCTTTCATCATTGTGTTTTCCTTTCCAAACAGGATTATATATGCAGTATATCATATATTAATGTATCGTGCTAATATGATAAAAATGCTTTTAGTGCAATTATATTTACATGCTATGTTTATTTGGCAACTTTCCTGATTGTTCCGCGATTTTCTTTTCCTGAGATTTTACACGACGCTCCAATTTTTTTATATCCTCAGAAGGTGGCAAATCCTCAGGTTTAATTCCACGTTGTCCAAGCATCTCTCGAACCGAAGAATTATTCTGTACGTGCTCTATAGTAATAGCAGGCTCACCTGATAAATCTTTTTCCTCAACATTATAATTTGTCATTTCTGTTGCAAGATTTTTAGCTGCAATAGTTAATGTTGGCAAGAAATCTGCCAATGGACGATTCCCTTTTATCCCCAACCGTTCTTTCATCTCCTGCGTACTATACCCGCCAAATAACGCACTATCGCCTTTCGAACGAATCCTTCCGAATCCAGCATCATCCACACCCCGCTCATAGATATTTTGTGAAAGACGTTTTTCGGACTCCTTGAGTCTCCCTCTTGCCTCTGTCCGTTCAACAATCTTTTATATTACGTTTTGAACCGCTGCCTAATTGGACCATTTTCGTGGTCTCAAGAAAATGGTCTGACACTCTAATACCAGAAATTTTGCATGATTCCATTGCTCGCTTTATTACTTTATCAAAATTTTCCCATCGTTCATACCCTAAAAGAGTCATAAAGTCCCGGGCATACCAAAACTCAATATCCGTATCATCAATTCTATGTACTGCTATATCAAAGCTTGATTTGATCATCTCAATCCTCTTTTTATCCATATATAATTCATAACCTCCCCAAAAAGCACATATTTATTATAGTTGCAAAATCAGCAAATTACAATGCTCTCACAAGCCTCCACACTTTCCCCAAACAAACACCTGATAAGTTGTCGATGAAAACCGTATCATCAAAGCCCCCTGCCTAGCCGTTGTTAAATACCGGCATCCCGCCTTCTGCAGCCGATCCAGTGTCTCATCATGGGGATGACCGTAGCGATTGTCTTCCCCACAGGATATAAAAGCCCACTCCGGTGTGACTGCTTCCAGAAAAGCTTCGGATGTTGCTCCGGAAGACCCATGATGACCAACTTTAAGTACATCACAGTCCGGAACTCCACCTTTTTCAAGAAGCATGGCCTCTCCTTCCTTCTCCAAATCTCCCATAAGAAGCATCACAAAATGGCTTCCACTCGTCGTCCGTGCCAAGGACAAGACGAGAGAATCATTATTTTTATCTCCTGAACACCATTCGGCCTTCGGATAAAGACAAGACAGTTCAAAATTTCCGGCTTTTAGCCGATCCCCCGGCCTGACTGTCATAACAGGAATATCCTGCTGTTCAGCCATCTCACGAATTTTATTCAGTGCCTCATCGGTGGAAACATCGGGCAAAATGAGCCGCTTTACAGGAATTGCACTATCTTCGAAAGCTTCTTCAATACCGGACACATGGTCCGAATCTCCGTGGGTTAAAAACCAGGCATCGATTTTTCGGATTCCATAATATTTAAGCATCGGTTCAATCCGGTACTGATAAACTTTTTTCACATCCGAACTCCCGCCATCCACCAAAATAGCCTGTCCATTTTCGCCAAGTATACAAATGCCATCTCCCTGTCCCACGTCCAGGCACATCATCCGATCCGACTGTTCCCGCACAAACATTAAAATGAAGCAGCCAACAGCCAATATCACGGCGACATGCAATATCACGGCCGACGGTTTCCGGAATATGTCCTTCCGGGATACCGACTTTCGGCATGTCATTTTTTGAAATATCGGCTTCCGAGATGCCAGAAAAACGGTGCTACAAACGCAGATACAAAACAGAAAAAGCTGCCACCACTGAGGTTTTCCGCAAATCAGGACTACAGAAGGAAGTCTGTGGACCCATCCTAAAATAATATCTATCCCCCACATGAGCCCGGAGGCCGCCGCAGCCAATACTGAAGGAGGACCGATTCCAATAAGCCCTGCTATAAAAGACACCGGAACAATAATCGAAATAAGAGGAATCATAAAAAAGTTATAGAAGAATCCCAATAGCGGAACTTCATACATGTGCCGCAACAATATAGGCAATGTCACCAGAAAAATCCCCAGTTGGACCCAAAATATCTCCTGAAATTGTTTTAATAACCGTCTTAAAAAACGGTTTTTATTTCCGGTTTTTGGAGCTTTCACCTCTCACAATAAGCACTTGGCATAATATTTTCCCAGTTCCACCCCGGCCACAGCGCCAAAAGACAACTGGAATCCTGCGGACATCAAACGTTCCGGCCGAAACATTAACAGGATATCCGCTGTCAATACCAGTGACGTCGGAACATCCATTTTTCTTCCCAATATTTTGCCAATGAGCAAAAACACCATCATTCCCATGGCCCTCAGCATAGAATCACCAAAATCTGTCATATATCCGTAGGCCAACATCATAATAAATGCCACTATCGTTGATGGAAATATGGCAACCGTAGATTTTCTAAGTCTGCGATAAAGTCCCATGGCAATAAAGGACAAATGCAGTCCGGAAGTCGTGACCAGGTGCATCCAGCCATTTTCCTGATAATACCGGCGCAGGTCATCCTGAAACCCGGAACGGTCGCCTAACACGGCTGCCATTAGAACTCCGGCCCCGGATTCTCCCATAGTCTCACAGTAGAACTCAGCCATCCTCTCTTTTAGCTTTTCCAGGCCGCGCAGCAACTGCCAGAACCTTCCTCCCTCATGAACAAGGACAATTTTTTCGGCCCACAACCGATAAGTCACGCCTTGGGATAAATAATAACTTTTTTCGTCAAACTGTCCCGGATTTCCAGGATGAATAAAAGCTTCTGCCTCTCCGGAAGCCTCCACAATCTGTCCTTTATAATATGTTTTTCTGTCCTCAGAACCGCACACCTGCACAACAAGCACTGTGTCGTTTTCATCCGTTGTCACATAAAGCCATATGCTGTTTGCCTTTTCCTGTACCCGGCAAACACGCCCCTGAATTTCCTGGATCGCAGGGCTTTGTCCGGCTTCCCTTGGCACATTCGGCAAAGTCCGACAAAATCCGACAAGTAAAAAGACAGAGAGCCCCAGAACATATTTTAAGGAACTCTCTGTCCATAACTTCATAGCGATATTTAATCCGACAGTACACAGGCATATCCATAACCAGGATACACCGAGCAAAGCTGCCGCCACTCCAACCACCAAGGCGATACCTGCACCCATCAGCGGTCGTTTCATGATCTATCACCTATATTCTATTCACCTGTATTTTCTCCGCCGGCATTGCCGTCTTCTGCGCCACCCGGCATTCCTCCCTGCGTCTGTCCTCCCGCTTCACCCGCTGCTTCCGACGATGGATTTTCCGGGTTTTCTGCCGATGTCTCTGTTTTACTTTCTACAGTATTTCCCGCATTCTTTTGGTTTTCGATCACCTGATGCTCAATATCCTTCTGCATCGCATCTTTCCCTTCTAAAGGCCCCGATGATGAATTTTGCATCTCTTTCTCCGGCCGGCTTACAAGGGACATATTTTTTTCAAATAACCCATCAATGCGCATTCCTTCCACAGTTCCGCTAAAGATAACGCCGTCAATCAGAAACTGAACCCGGCTGACTCCAGTCATCTGGGTCAACGTATTGACCACGGAATAGATATTCAGCTCAAAGCTCTGCCCATTGACCCGTTCAAGAAATGTTCGGTTTAAATCCACATAGCAAATATCTTCCCTGATATTTACTTTATAGACCACTGTATCCGGTGATAAGGATGGTTTCAGGCCCTTTGTGATCGGTCCGGAAATCAGACTGTTCACAAGGGCTGTTTCCAAATTAATCTTACTTAAATATTTTATAATGACATCCTCGGCCTGAAGCTTTGTTCCATCTTCGCTGACAAAGTACATAGTCACATAGTCCTCACGGACATATTCCATATTACCGCTGATATTATCAATAAAATCTCTGCCCCGCATCATCATCAGGCTGCCATCCTCTGTTGTCATCGGTGTATTTCCAATAATAAAAGCCACATATTGGATTTCATCACTGAACTGGGTCAGCGTCTTTACAATCGCTGCCCGGGTCAATATCTCTCTGGCCGCCGGCAATTTATTATACGATGCATTAAAATATAAGGTCGCCAGCCGGTTATTGCTGTCATAGGTATAGTTTTCGACCTGAACATCGCCGGAAATCACACTCTTATATGCATTATCCGACGGCGTCTGTTTCATACCCTCGATACATAAGCCGCTTTTATGAGCCGTGTTTCGCCAAGATTCATCTGATAGACACCATGAGAAGCCTCCGTCGTTGTAACCTCCGCATCCTCTTCATGACGCCATTTTGCCAAAAGATGCTTCGCTGAATCACAGCCAGTGGACGTCATTGTCAGACACAGGCATAGGAACAGAACGGCAAAAAATTTAATTTTTCTCATTTTTCACCCCTCCATTCGCATTTTCATGGACATACTTCAGAGGAATACGCACGACAAAGGTCGAACCTTCATCCTCTTTACTTACCACTTTGATCGCACCATCGTGCATCAATATGATATTTTTGGTAATTGCCAGTCCGAGACCCGTACCTCCCGTTTCTCTGGACCGGGCCTTATCTACCCGATAGAAACGTTCAAAAATCTGATCCTGATATTCTTTAGGAATACCAATACCCGAATCGGTAACTTTCACATAAAAATATTTATGGTCCGCATCCAGGGATACTTTCACCCAGCCACCAGCCACATTATATTTAATGCCGTTTTCCACCAGATTGGTAAAGGCCAGATTCATCTTTACCTCGTCACATTCCGCTGAAACCTGTCGAAAGCTCTCAAAAACAAGTTCTATGTTTCGTTTCGCCGCAATCGGACGCAAACGTTTTAAAATCATTTCCAGCATGTCATTGACATTGACCTGGGATATATTCAGCTCTGCCACCGCTTTATCCATTTTTACCAGGGCAAGTAAATCATTGATAATCTGATTTTCTCTGTCAATTTCCACAACAATATCCTGCATAAATTCCTTATACACTTCATTTGGCACATTTTCCTGCATATTGAGGGAATCCGCCAACACCTTAATGGAAGTAATCGGTGTTTTTAATTCATGGGACACATTGGAAACAAACTCCTGCCGGGAATTTTCCACCTTCTGCATCTTTTTAAGCATCATATTAAAAGAATCCGAAATAGTTTTTATTTCTGAAAATCCTCTCAAATGGATTTCTTCATCAAAATGTCCCTCTGCCATCCGGTCAATCGAATTGGCTACCCGTTTTAAAGGTTTGGTAAAAAGATTTGCGATCACCAACGACAATAAGATACAAAGTCCGACCAGGGCCGTCGTAATACCATTATAAGAACGTCCGATGGAATCACAGGTTTTTTGAATATCCAAAGTCGAAGAATAAAATAAAATAACCCCGAGGACCTGACTTTTATCCTCTGTTGTGATCGGCACTGCCAGTTCCAGCATTCCGTCTTCTTTATTATAATTTTTAACACTTTCCCCGCCCATGGCCTGAATGGTTTCATTGGATATGGAAATCAGCCCATCCAACGTGGAATACGTATCTTTTATAATATTGTAATGATTATCAAGAATTAATATCCGGCCATTATACATAGTAGCGCTCTGATTCATATCCGCATGGACAATCTCCATGTTTTCGCCTTTAAAATAGTTACTTCGGACGATCTGGTTTGATAGAATCAGTGCATAATTTGAAAGCTCACCTACCCGCCGAGTACGGAGCTGAGCCTCAATATTATTCAATGCAACCAGCCGCATAATAAATAAAGGGCTGATAGTTACCGCTATCAGGGCAACTACCAACCATAAACGCATACTGTATAAAAAACCGTTTTTCTTCTTTGTTTTTTTAATTCTGGAAGAAATAACCAACACCCCATTTTGTATGTATATACCGTGGCTCACTCGGATTTACTTCCACTTTTTCTCTGAGACGCCGCACATGAACATCCACAGTACGCACATCCCCAGGATAATCATAGCCCCATACAAGGTTTAATAAATTCTCCCGGTTATAAACCTTATTTGGATTCGTAATGAGCAGTTCGAGTAAGTCAAATTCTTTTGCTGTCAGATTCACTTCTTTATCAGAGATGAAGACCCGTCGGCTGTCCAGATCAATCCGCATATCTCCCGAAGTGATCATCCGTGGATTGACGGCCTCTGTTTCTTTGACCCGTGTCCGGCGCATGATCGCCTTAATACGTGCTTTGACCTCCAAAATATTAAATGGTTTTGTTATATAATCATCGGCACCGTATTCCAGACCGAGAATCTTATCCATATCATCACCTTTAGCTGTCAGCATGATAATCGGAACATCCGAAAAATCACGAATCATCTGACATACCTCAAATCCATTCAGTTCAGGAAGCATGACATCCAGAAGAATCACATCATAAACATTACTCTGTGCCATTTCTAAAGCCTGGCGCCCATCATAAGCCACTTCCACTTCCATGCCATCCTGCTCCAGACTATAGCGGATTCCTTTGACAATCAGCTTTTCGTCATCAACTACAAGTACCTTTTTTGACATTTTCTTCACCTCAATCTATCGCAATCCGGTCTTTAATCTTTGCAAAAACGCCTTCTTTAATCCCCGGAACATTCATCAATGCTTCCGGGCTTTCAAAGTCTCCTTCTGCCTGTCTGTATGCCAGAATTGCTTCTGCTTTCGCTTCCCCAATTCCAGGCAGCGTCATCAATGTCTCTTTCGAAGCACGATTAATATTCACCCTCTGCCCTGAAACATCTCCGCTCTTTTCCGATTCTTCCGAAAATTCTTCCGCATCCTGCATCGTCTCTGCCTCTGCCGCCGACGGAATATAAATCTTCTGACCATCCGCCAATACGGCCGCCAGATTAATTCTGGTCAAATCCCCTTCGGGAAGAATTCCTCCGGCCAGGTCTACCGCCTCAAAAAGACGGCTTCCTTCGTCTAACGAATATACGCCCGGCGTCCTTACCTGACCACAGACATAAACATAGATTAAATCCTTTAACTTCTCTTTAATCTCCGGACTTTCTGTTATGGGGGTTCTGTCCTCCCCGGTCTGCTGTCCATCATCTGCAGCTATGCCGCTCTCTGCTCTTTCACCGGTTTCCATAAGAATTTCTCCCGACCCACAGGCCGTCATTAATCCCAGAAACAAACAGAAAAATCCAGTCATTATTCTTTTACACTTTGACATCCTATCCTTCCTTTCGAACAGGAATGTCAATAAAAACCCATACATATTCATTTTATCGAAAACCCAAAAGTATTACAATATATTTTTGAAATATTTACGGATTTTTTAAGCGACAAAATTTTTACGGTTTCGACAATCAGAAATCAAGATTGCCATTTGAAAATAAAAATTCCAACAACAGCAACAATCATTCCAATAAGTTTTGACCATTGAAAGTCTACCTTTTCCATACCAAAAAGGCCAAAAAGCTCAATCAGATAGGCCACAGCCAACTGAGAAACAACGATGATCAACGCTGATTTTGCCGGACCAAGCTGATCCATACTCAAAATGACAGTCAGTGTAATAAAAGCCCCGATCACGCCGCCGAGAAGCATATATTTTGAATCCACCTGAAATAATGTTCCAAAGGACTGCCGCTCTTTAATGAGCCATGCGCCCAGACAAACCGCCAGCGCCGTTCCCTGTACCCAGCTATTGGCCACCCACAGGCTCGTCTGCTTCGTCAGCCCCGTATTAAATACTCCCTGAATACTCATTAATGCCCCTGAAATTAAAGCGATTATCCATCCCCACATTGATTCATCTCTCCTGTTCTTTTTTTCATTAGTATATACAGGAAATTTTTCTTTATTCTTTTTAAAACAGAAAAACAGCTCTGAAAGGAATGTTTTTACCTCATTCAAAATCAAAGCTGTTCTCCTCTTTTACGTATTTAATTGGTGATAAATCCTTTTCGGAGCATCTCTTCTATTTCATCACGGGCCTGTAATAAATCCGGACATATTTTGGAACATATGAACCGTATCTCATCGCTTGGTTTTATCAGATCCGGGACCATAATTGTAAAGCATCCCGCCGAATACCCGGCCTTTACTCCATTTTCGCTGTCTTCAAATACGAAACATTCTTCCGCCTTACATCCGATTTTTTTAGCTGCAAGCAGAAAAATATCCGGTGACGGCTTTCCGCTTTTTACTTCCGAACCACTGACAATTTCAGAAAAATAGTCCCTCATACTACTTTTAAAAAGGTTTGATTCAATCTGCTGTACCGAACTGCTGCTTGCAACGGCAATCGGCATACCAAGTCTGCGAAAATACTCTAATATCTCATATACGCCTTTTTTCACAGGAACATGAAGTTCCAGTTTCTCTTTCATCCGTTCCATACAGGCTTCAATCACAACAGAACCATTCGAAACATGATAATACTTTTCAACGACCCGCTTCATCCGTTCCCCATTTGTCCCGGATATTTCCATAACAAAACGGTTTCCGAGGCTGACACCATACTCTGCGGCCAGTTCTCCCCATGTTTTCTGGTAGAGCTTTTCCGTGTCAAAAAGTACGCCATCCATGTCAAAGATTGCTCCTTTACATTTCATCCGCCATTTTCCTCCTTCGGTTTTCCAATTCCAGGGTCATCTCCCCACGGATACCATCCAGCTTGTAGAAATATGTAAGTACGGCAATAAGTAAGCATAATACAATCGGAATCCAGATAAAACATATTTCAATATAGGAAAGCGCCTTTTCCGTCTGAACGGCATTCGCAACATAACCTCCATTCTTTAAGAATACACCAATAATGAAGCTTGTCAATCCCATTCCGCCTTTTACAAAAAATCCCTGGAAGGCGGCAATCAGGCCGGATACACTCGCATTCTTTTTATATTCTGAATAATCAATGACGTCCGGCTGCATTGCAAATGTAATACCAAAAATGCCGTATATTCCAAGTCCGGTAATAACTAAACCAGCCAACAAGCAGAAGGCCGAATTTCTTCCAGCAAAAATCAGCAAATCCCCTGCAATATACAAAGCAATACTAAAGAACATCAGGTTTTTCTTACTGAATTTCTTTTCAAGAGCCGGCAGCAGCAACAACATCGGAAGGCCGGAAAGAATTCCAAGAATCCCCACCAAAGACAGCCAGTCCGATCTATTCAGATTGTATTTAAAGTAATAAATAACCGTCGTACTCCGAACTACATAAAGTGAAAAGTAAAACAAATTCAACAAAAACAGAACCCAGGCCTGGCCTGTCAGTCCTTTAAAATCTTCGATAATCGAGCTGTGTTTCTGAGTGACCGAAGGAGGAACGACCTCTTCAGTGCTCGCAAAAGTTATAAAAAAGATGAGCATTGCCGCAATTCCATAAATAGTCATTGTGACAAGATAACCTTTCGCCTCATTACCCTTTCCAAAAAATTCCACCATCGGTGACGTTATCGACATGACAATAGCTGTTCCGGCCATTGCGCATACCATACGTGTCGACACTAAGATATCCCGCTCATGGACATCGGATGTAAGTCTTGGAACAATCGTATTCAACGGAATATTTACAACTGTATATGCGGTACAGAGTAAACAGTAAGTCACATAGGCCCACACCAGCTTTCCTGAGCTTCCGAGGTCAGGAATATAAAATGTCAAAAAAGTAAATATAGCAAATGGTACGGCTCCAAAGAGGAAATACGGTCTTCCCTGCCCCCATTTTGTATGTGTTCTGTCAACAATTAATCCCATTCCTGTATCCGTCATTGCATCAATAAATTTCGTCACCAGCATCATTGTACCTGCTGCGGCCGCAGTAATTCCAAAGACATCCGTGTAAAAGACCATGAGATAAGACGCCATCGTACTAAAAACAAGATTGCATCCCAAATCCCCGATACCATACCCTATACGTTTTCCCCATTTTCTCATATTGTTCTCCTTACCAGTTCATCACTTCAATAGCACACTTTTCAATTGAAAGTCCTGCTTTGTATCGCTCCATAAATACCTTGAAGCCCTCAACGTCCTCTTCATATGGCATCAGAGTTTCCCCGGATAATCCTTCAAAAATTCTTGTTTCAAGATAATCCTCCAGCTTTTCACCGGAGTTTTTGTCAACCAGAAATGCGGCAAGCAAAGCAATACCCCAGGCGCCGCCTTCACTGGCCGTATCCATCACCGTTACCGGCGCATTGACTGCAGCCGCCAGATATCTCTGTCCGACGCCTTTTGTTTTAAAGAAACCTCCGTGACCCATGATACGCTCGACCTTCACTTTTTCATCCTCTGTGAGAATATCCATTCCCATTTTAACTGCGCCCAGAGATGTATAGAGATGAACCTTCATAAAGTTGGCGAGGTTAAATCTGCTTTCTGCGGTACGTAAAAATGCAAGACGTCCTTCATTAATCATCGTAATATTTTCACCGGAATAATAGCCATAAGCAAGAAGTCCTCCGCAATCGTTATCGCCTTTCAGGGATTGCGTATAAAGCTTTTCAAACAATGTACCTGTATCAACCTGTATGCCCATCAGACTACAGAGTTCCCCAAACAGTCCTACCCACGCATTCAAATCTGAAGTTCCATTATTTGCATGAGACATGGCACATGGAAATCCCGTCGGTGTTGTTACCATATCAATCTCACGATAAACCTTACTCAACTGTTTTTCCAATACAATCATTGCAAAAGTACTTGTTCCGGCAGATACATTTCCCGTTCCCGGGGCAACAGAATTCGTTGCTGTCATTCCCGTTCCCGCGTCTCCCTCCGGAGGGCACATCGGAACTCCGGCCCGGAGCTTTCCTGTTTCATCAAGGAATTTGGCGCCGGCTTCTGTCAGAACGCCTGCATTTTCACCTGCAACAAGAACCTTTGGGAAAATATCTCTGATTTTCCATGAATATCCATAAGGCTCCAGCAATGTATCAAATTTATTTATCATCCCTTCATCGTAATCGTGAATATCCGAATCAATCGGAAACATCCCCGACGCATCGCCAATTCCAATCACCCTTTGCCCGGTGAGCTTCCAGTGGATATATCCACTTAATGTAGAAACATAATCAAGATTCTCCACATGTTCCTCCCGGTCCAAAATCCGCTGATACAAATGGGCAACCGTCCAGCGCAGCGGAATATTAAAATCGAAAAGCTCCGTCAGCTCGTCCGCCGCTTCCTGGGTATTCGTATTTCTCCATGTCTGAAATGGCGCAACCTGACATCCATCTTTGTCTAATGCCATATATCCGTGCATCATCGCACTGACGCCGATTGCACCGATATTCTCCAGAGTCACACCGTATTTTTTCTCCACATCTTCTCTTAATGAGCTATAGCAATGGCGAAGCCCTGTGTGGATTTCTTCTAAACCGTACGTCCAGATATTATCTATAAAAGAGTTTTCCCAGTCGTGGATGCCCACAGCCAGAACATTTCCCTGAAAATCAATCAGAACGCCTTTGATTCTGGTAGAACCGAGTTCAATACCGAGAGCCGTTTGCCCATTTATAATCAATTCTTTTCTATCCATATTTTTTCTCCATTCGTTTTAGAAACAGGTAAATGCTCCATCAATAATAAAGTCAGAGCCCGTCGTGAATGTGCTTGTATCTCCGGCCAGATATACGCAGATAGATTCCAATTCTTCCGGTTTTCCCATTCTTCCAAGCGGTGCCATTTCATTCCATTTCTCAATTAATGGAATCAGTGTTGGAGAATTCAGAGTCAGTTCTGTTCCAATATATCCCGGGCTGATGCTGTTTACACGCACGCCCCGTTTAGCCCATTCGATGGCCAGTGATTTTGTCAACTGAATGACAGCTGCTTTGGAAGCGTTGTATGCACACTGTGGCTGAGGAACATTGACAATGTGCGCTGACATGGAAGCTGTATTGATAATCGAGCCGCCGCCATTTTCCAACATATATTTTCCAGCCGCAATATCTGTAAGAAAGATACCGTTTAAGTTGATGTTAATGACCTTGGACCACTGCTCGTATGTCATCTCTTCGGCTGGCGCGTTAATGCAGATACCTGCATTGTTATGACAAAAATCCAATCCGCCAAGTTCCTGAACAACCCGGGCTACCATAGCATCTACCTGCTCTTTATCCGTACAATCTGTCTGAATCGCAATGACCTTACGTCCTGTCTGTCTGGCAATTTCTGCTGCAGTTTTCTTTGCTTCTTCAATGTCAACATCGACGATAGCCACATCGGCTCCTGCTTCTGCAAATGCTGTTGCCGTGCATTTACCAATTCCTCTTGCTGCTCCGGTAACGAAACCCTTTTTTCCATCTAATCTCATTTTTTCAATAATACCCATTTTCCATTCTCCTTTTCTTTTTATTTTTTAAATCATTTTATATATTAATTTTATAAAATCATTTTATATATTATGTTATTATATTACCCCCTTTTAAAAAATTGTGCAATATTACATTTTAGACCAATATAACACCCATTTTTTGTGCATAATGCCTAACTTCTTTACTCTTCCTTTTTTTAAAATTAAATTGTATAATAGTTTCATTAAATGACTTTATAATATACACATCAAAGGAGCTATTATGGATACATTCTCTCTTACAGATATTAAGAAAAAAAACTTGTCTGACATTTATCACTATATTTACCAAAATCCCGGATGCTCCAAACAGGCCATCGCATATGCGCTTGCGGTCAGTCTGCCGACGGTTTCCCAGCATCTCATCACATTACTTAATGAAAAACTTATTGAAAAATCAGGGCAACTGACATCCACCGTAGGACGGCGCGCAACAGCCTATCAGATTATCCCTACGGCAAAAATTTCTATCGGAATTGAGATTCTTTCCAGAAATGTTTATGTAACTGCTTTAAATTTATATGGAAAAAAAGAAGCAAAAGAAAAGTTCCAATTAAATTTTGAACCGGAACAAAAATATTTTGATAAATTACAGAAAATTGTGAAAGACTTTTTAGAAAAATATAAATACGATGAACATCAGATTCTTGGAATTGGCTTAGGCATGCAGGGCCTTACTTCCCCGGATGGTTCCCAGATGACCTATGGAAAAATTCTGGACTGCACAGGACTTTCTATCCAAATGTTTGCCGACTATTTTTCTGTCCCGTGCAAATTTATACATGATGCAGAATGTGCATCTACCAGTGAGCTTTGGGAAAATCCGGAAATCAAGGATGCTATTTACATCTCTCTCGGGCAGCATCTTGGCGGAGCCATTATCATTGATGGAGAATTTCAAAATGGGCTTACAGGAAAATCCGGCACTTTCGAGCATATGACCCTTATCCCTGACGGAATGACGTGCTACTGTGGGAAAAAAGGCTGCGCCGAATGTTACTGTTCCGGGAATTATTTTCTGGAACCCGAAATGGAATTAGATGAATTTTTTACAAAAAAAGCACAGGGCAATTCCGCCTGTCAAAAAAAATGGGAAGCTTATCTAAGCTATCTGTCAATGCTCATCAACAATCTGCATATGGTCATTGAAAGCCCGGTGATTCTTGGCGGAAATATTACCCCCTACTTCACCGGAGAGGACATTGCGGCTATAAAACAAAGTGTATTCAAGCGTTCCACCTTCCAGGATGATGTTTCCTACATTATCCTGGGGAAATGCAGAAATGACGCCGTTTCTATAGGTGCTGCACTTCCTTTTATCAAAGATTTTTTAAAAGATATTGGATGACAAAATTAAAAAACAGCTCTGAACAGAAAGGAAAAATCCCTTTTATTCAGAGCTGTTATCTGTTTATTTAACTTCCACAAGACTCTCTTCCAAAATCTGAATCATTTCATCAACATTTTCTTTCGTAATAACCAGCGGCGGCACAAAACGGATAATGTGGGTTCCGGCCGAGATAATGAGCAGGCCCTTTTCCAATGCCTTATTGATGTATGGTCCCACCGGAACATTAAATTCCAGGCCGCGCATCAGGCCAAGACCACGGGTTTCTTTTAAAACATCATATTTGCTGACCAGTACCTGAAGTTTTTCATCCAGGTAAACCGAGACTTCATTCACGTTATCCAGTATATTCCGGCTTTCAAACATGTCAAAGACTTTGCTCACAGCCGCTGTCACAAATGGATTACCGCCATAGGTAGAGCCATGGTCTCCCGGCTCCAGGGCATTCTCTGCCTTTTCACCGACAACAAAAGCACCTACCGGTACGCCGCATCCCAGAGCTTTGGCAGAGGTGATTACATCCGGCAAAATATCATAGTGCTGATAAGCAAACATTTTGCCTGTCCGGCCCATACCGCACTGAACCTCATCCAGAATGAGAAGAATATCTTTTTCATCACAGATTTTGCGGATTCCCTGGATGAACTCCTTTTCCGCCGGATAGATACCACCCTCTCCCTGAACGGCTTCAAAAATAATGGCACAGGTTTTATCGGTAATTTTTGACTTCACATCTTCCAAATCATTAAAATTGGCAAAAACCACATTGCCGATACCCGGCTGAAAGGCTTCACGATAATGGGCATTTCCTGTCACAGAAAGGGCTCCCATGCTCCGTCCATGGAAAGAGTGTTCCATGGCAATAATCTCATGATCCGTTGTTCCGTCTTTTTTAAAGGCATATTTCCGAGCCACTTTAATGGCACCTTCGATGGCTTCCGTACCGCTGTTGGTAAAGAAAACCCGTTTCAGGCCGCTGGCCTTCACCAGTTTGTGGGCCGCATCCGCCATTGGTTCTGTATAATAAAGGTTGGAAATGTGCATCAATTTGTCAATTTGATTTTTTAAAGCTTCTTTATATTCTTCCACATTATAGCCAAACGCATTGACTGCAATACCTGCAGCAAAATCCAGATATTTTTTACCATCCGTATCATAAAGGTATACGCCGTCACCATGGTCAAAGGCTACCGGGAACCGGTTATATGTATGGATAATCGCACTCTCCGCATATTCTTTAAATTCATTCGTTACCATTATAGTACCGTCCTTCCCCTTTACTCAAAATTGCCGTACCAATACCGCGGTTTGTAAAGATTTCCAGAAGCAGACAATGCGGAATTCGTCCATCCATAATGTGAACACGGGAAACACCGTTATCAATGGCATCGATACAGTTGTTTAATTTCGGAAGCATTCCGCCGCCGATAAAACCTTCATCGATCAGAGCATGAGCATCGTCGATGGTCAGCTCAGAAATCAATGTGGATTTATCTTCCGGATTTTTGTAAACGCCTTCGATATCCGTCAGGAAGGCTAACTTTTCTGCATTCACTGCTTTAGCAATGGCGCAGGCGGCATCATCCGCATTAATATTGTAAGTATTAAATTCTTTATCCAGACCGATCGGGCAGACAATCGGAAGGAAATCCTTTTCCAATAAATCATAAAGCACTTTTGGATTGACATCAGTAATCTCTCCGACAAAACCGATATCTTTGCCATCGGAATATTTTTTCTCAACCGTTAAAAGTCCGCCGTCTTTACCGCTGATACCAACAGCTTTAACACCCAGTTCCTGAACCATCTGAACAAGGCTCTTATTGACTTTATTTAAGACCATCTCGGCAATTTCCATCGTAGCCTCGTCGGTCACACGCAGACCATTGATGAAATGAGGTTCCATGCCTACCTTGCCAACCCAACGGCTGATTTCCTTACCGCCGCCATGAACAATGATCGGTTTAAATCCAACCAGTTTCAACAAAGTTACATCCTGGATGACCTGTTTTTTCAAAGTTTCATCGACCATAGCGCTGCCGCCATACTTGACAACAATAATCCGCCGGTTAAACCGCTGTATATATGGAAGAGCTTCGATCAGCACCTCCGCTTTTTCAAGATATTTCTCCATATCTGTACCCATTTTTTCACTCCTAACTGCGCCCATACGCATATACTGTTTTAACTGCGGTAATCCGCATTGATCTTTACATAATCATAAGTTAAATCACAGCCCCAGGCTGTTGCTTTGGCATCGCCCATCTTCACATCGGCAATGGCTGTCACTTCCGGCTCAGAAAGAATTTTTGTCGCCTCTTCTTCGCTGTATCCGGTGGATACGCCATTTTCCATAATCTTAATCTTTCCGGCAGCGCTTTCAAAATATAAATCTACCACTTCCGGATCGAACTGAACACCGGAATAACCCATAGCGCATAAAATCCGTCCCCAGTTGGCGTCATGACCATAAATGGCCGCCTTTGTCAGACTGGAAGTTACCACGGATTTGCTCAAAGTCACCGCATCCTGTTTTGTTTTAGCACCGATGATCTTCACTTCAAAAAGAGCGGTCGCACCCTCGCCATCTCCGGCAATTTTCCGGCACAGAAAAGTGTTTACCGTATTCAGAGCTTTTTTGAAAGTCTCAAAATCCTCACCCTTTTCATTGATTTCCGGATTGCCTGCCATGCCATTCGCCAGCAGAAGCACCGTATCATTGGTGGATGTATCGCCATCTACAGAAACCATATTATATGTATCTTTAATATCTTCACTTAAGGCTTCCTGAAGCAGCTCTTTGGAAATGGCCGCATCGGTCGTAATAAACCCAAGCATGGTACACATATTCGGATGAATCATACCGGAACCTTTGCACATACCGCCCATGGTTACTGTCTTTCCACCCAAGGTAAATTCCACAGCAATTTCCTTCGGCACCGTATCTGTCGTCATGATGGCTCTGGCCGCCTCATGGCCTGCTTCAATCGTATCTGTTTTGATTTCTGCCAGTTTTGCAGAACCGGCTTTAATCCGTTCAATCGGAAGCTGCATTCCGATAACGCCGGTAGAAGCTACCAGTACACTCGTCTCCGGAATATTTAAAATATCTGCAGCACCACTGGCTGTCTCTTTACAATAACCATAACCTTCCACACCAGTGCAGGCATTGGCAATACCTGAGTTAATGACAACGGCCTGGGCATAAGGAGAATTCTTTACAATCTCCTGATCCCATTTCACCGGCGCTGCCTTGACGACATTCGTCGTAAATGTTCCTGCCGCCACACATGGTTTCCGGCTGTAAATCAATGCCATGTCCGTCCGGCCTTTATATTTAATCTCAGCTGCTGTTGCAGCCGCTTCAAATCCCTTCGCAGCGGTAACGCCGCCCTCTATCGTTTTCATGTTTATCCTCCTTAAGGGAACATCGGCACCAGATTCAGGCCTTCAGCCTCATCCAGTCCGAAAATAAGATTCATATTCTGAACCGCCTGTCCGGCGGCGCCTTTCACCAGGTTATCCAAAGCCCCCATCATGACCACACGGCGGGTTCTCGGGTCCACTTTAAAGTTAATATCCGTATAGTTGCTGCCTTCCACCCAGCGGGTCTCCGGGCAGACACCCGGTTCAAGCACACGGACAAATTTTTCATCTTTATAATATTTATCATAAGCAGCACGGATATCCGCCTCCGTTACCCCTTCTTTCAGATTCGCATAAGCAGTCACAAGAATTCCCCGGTTCATCGGCACCAGATGGGGTGTGAAATTCAACAAAATCGGCTCACCGGCCGCATAGCCAAGCTGTTCCTCAATCTCCGGTGTATGACGATGGGTCGTAACGCCGTAGGCCTTGATACTTTCATTCACTTCACAGAAAAGATTATCCACTTTTGCCCCACGGCCTGCACCGGAAGTTCCTGATTTAGCATCAATGATAATGGACTGGGCGTCGATCAGTCCCTCTTTTACCAAAGGATAAGCCGTCAAAATAGAACAAGTCGTGTAACAACCCGGATTGGCAATCAAACGGGCACCCTTAATATCCTCACGGTTAATCTCACAAAGTCCATAGACAGCCTCCGGAATGAACTCTGGTGACGCATGTTTGATACCGTACCATTTTTCATAAGTTGCCACATCTTTAATACGGAAATCTGCACTCAGATCAATTATCTTTACTTTATTAAGAACCTCTTCACTGACAAGGGATGCACAGAGTCCCTGAGGTGTCGCCGTAAAAATCACATCTACGGCCTCTGCCAGTTCATCCAGATTGTCATCCTTGCAAACATCTTCCACAATCTGGAACATATTTCGGAACACATCATAATATTTCTTATCTATATAACTTCTGGAACCATACCAGACAATTTCCACATCTTTATGGCCAAGAAGTAATCGCACAAGTTCCTGTCCGGCGTATCCTGTCGAACCAATAATCCCTGCTTTAATCATAGGTATTTCCCCTTCTTTCTGAAATGTCTTTTCCTATAATAATACAATTTAGGAAAGCTGTAAAGGCCTATTTTTAATAAATATTTATGTTTCGTCAATAATATACATTATTTATGCATATTTCAGGCTCTAAACTTATAAAAATGCAAAAATCTCAAAAAAGATATTGATTTTTATAAAGAAGTGTTGTATATTATGTGAGGACTAAAAAAAACATGAAGATAAAATAGAATTTCAGGAGGTTATTATTATGAAAGAAAAAGTCATTTTAGCCTATTCCGGCGGTTTAGATACCACAGCGATCATCCCATGGCTGAAAGAAAATTTTGATTATGAAGTTATCTGCTGCTGCATCGATTGCGGCCAGGGTGAAGAATTGGATGGTCTTGAAGAACGTGCCAAATTATCCGGTGCTTCCAAATTATATATCGAAAACATTATCGATGAATTCTGTGACGAATATATCGTTCCATGTGTACAGGCCGGTGCCGTTTACGAGAATAAATATCTCCTTGGTACATCCATGGCCCGTCCGGTCATTGCAAAACGTCTTGTAGAAATCGCACGTAAAGAAAATGCTTCCGCTATCTGCCACGGCGCTACAGGTAAAGGCAACGACCAGATTCGTTTTGAGCTGGGTATCAAAGCTCTGGCTCCGGATTTAAAAATTATCGCTCCTTGGCGTATGACTGATGTATGGACCATGCAGTCCCGGGAAGATGAAATCGAATACTGCAAACAGCATGGCATTGACCTTCCATTTGACGCCAGCCACAGCTACAGCCGTGACCGTAACTTATGGCATATCAGCCATGAAGGTCTGGAACTGGAAGATCCGGCCAACGAACCAAACTATGATGATCTCTTAGTTCTCGGTGTAACACCGGAAAAAGCTCCGGATGAAGCTGAATACGTGACAATGACTTTTGAAGCCGGCGTTCCTAAGACATTAAATGGACAGGCTATGAAGGTTTCTGAAATCATTACTGAATTAAATAAACTCGGCGGCAAACATGGTATCGGTATCGTTGATATCGTAGAAAACCGTGTTGTAGGTATGAAATCCAGAGGTGTTTATGAAACACCAGGCGGAACTATTCTCATGGAAGCTCATGACCAGTTGGAAGAACTGGTTCTTGACCGTGCGACCATGGAAGTTAAGAAAGATATGGGTAACAAGATGGCTCAGATCGTTTATGAAGGCAAATGGTTCACTCCGCTTCGTGAAGCTGTTCAGGCCTTTGTGGAATCCACACAGAAATATGTGACTGGCGAAGTAAAATTCAAGCTTTACAAAGGAAATATCATCAAAGCCGGAACAACTTCTCCATATTCTCTGTACAGCGAATCCCTGGCTTCCTTCACTACCGGTGAATTGTATGACCACCATGACGCTTCCGGCTTCATCACTCTGTTCGGACTTCCATTAAAAGTTCGTGCTATGATGCTGGCAGAAAATGAAAAAAATAAATAATCTTCTGATAAAATCTTGACAAATAAAAAAGCTCTGCCTTACAATGTAAGGTAGAGCTTTTTTTGAAATAAGAATTTCTAGTTGGAGGGATAACTTATGCGTTTTACGACCCATATTGGTTTTACAAATAAAGTACATACAGACCCCAAACCTTTATCCCGGAATCTTCAGTACATCTTACTGGCATTGGCTCCTGGATATTTTCTATTTTGGGGTTTATTACTTCAGCCTTTCCCTGAGATGGTTCGGGGACTTCTGAAAATTTTCGTCGAACCGGATTTTCTGATTACCGACTATGTGGCTGTCGGCGGCTCCGGAGCCGCCCTTGTCAATGCCAGTCTGATCACTCTCATGTGTATCGTTCTCATGTATTTCCTGAACATGAACATTGACGGCAGCTCTATTGCTGCGCTTTCCCTTATGCTCGGCTTCTCTTTATTTGGAAAAAACCTTGTCAATATATGGTGTATTATCCTTGGCGTTTTTATTTATGCCAAATATCATAAAACCCATTTGTCCAATTACTTGTATATAGGTTTTTATGGGACAAGCTTGTCACCGATCATTACTCAAACGGTCCAGTTTGGCCATTTCTCTCTGCCAATCCGTCTGGCCATGAGTCTTCTCGTCGGTATTATCATCGGTTTTGTTATGCCGCCGTTATGTGCCCATCTTTATAATACCCACAAGGGCTATTCCCTTTATAATGGAGGTTTCGCAGCCGGTATCATTGCCACAGTCATTATCTCCATTTACAAATCTTTCGGTCTGGCCCTTGAAAGCCGAAAACTCTGGGCCACCGGCTATAACCTGATATTTTCAGAAATTCTTATTTCCTTCTTCGTCATTTTGATTTTTATCGGTGCACTGACCGATAGAAACGCTTTTCGTAAATACTGGAATATTCAAAAATATCCAGGGCTTGGCGGTACGGATTTCACCTTCAGTGAAGGATTCAGTGCCACATTGATCAACATGGGGATTAATGGAATTTTCTGTACCGTATATCTCCTTGCTATTGGCGCTGATCTGAACGGTGCCAGTATCGGAGGTATTTTTACCGTCGTCGGCTTTTCCGCCACAGGAAAAACATTACGGAACATCACACCGATCATGCTTGGCATTACACTTTTAGCTGCCCTTTCCGGCAGCTATACCGTCACTGACCCGGCCGTTGTCCTTGCCCTCATGTTCGGTACGACCATTGCACCGATTGCAGGCCAGTATGGCTTCCTTGTCGGCATTCTTGCCGGTTTCCTCCATGCGGCCGTCGTCCTGAATATCGGTATCGTTTACTCTGGAATGAACTTGTATAATAACGGTTTCGCCGGAGGCGTCGTTGCCGCCTTTCTCGTTCCGATCATCAAATCCATTCAGAACAGGCAGGCTAAAGTTAAAGGTATTCTATAATAGTTTTAAAAGCAACAAAAAACGAACGCGAAAAAGTCCATCAGAAATTCTGATGGACTTTTTTCTTACAGGAGAGGAGTATACACCCGTCTTTTCAAGCATATACCTTAGTTAATATAAACTTATTTGGCTAACCCTACACCAAATTTATACCATATATTGTTTATTATAGAGACTCTGACATATTTCTCAATGAACAATTTTTGATTCACATTTCCTTTTTAATTCAATCAGTTTCAAGAAAATTCCACGCCTTTTTCCCCTCCCTTCCCTTGACAATTGGTTACATAAATCTATAATTTACCCATGGGGTTGCTTAAAAGTAGGGAGGAAAAGCAATGACTGCATATGGAAATTTACTAAAATCTCTGATTGATTTCTCGGATTCAAAATTATCTTTTCTTTCAGAAAAAATAGGTTACGACGTGTCCTACATCAGCAAATGGTGTACTCAGGATAAACTTCCTACGGCCAAAGCTGTACCACAGATTAACCACGGGCTTGCCGATTGTTTCATGCAGGAAATCATCAGCCAAGACCATCTGAAGGAGTTTTCAAGGACATTTTCGATTCAGGTTTCTAAGGAATCCTTAAATCATGTCATCTACAATCTTTTAGAAGAAGCCTACCGGATATCCTGTCAGGACCGTTCGGAGCATTCAAGTATCAAGTTTTTATCCACGAACAAAGAACTCTTTAATTTTTTCAGCCGCACATTTCCAAAAATACTGGAAAGCTACCGCGAACCACTGGAGATTTTCTGTACACTGGAAATCTGTTCATTTATCCGCGGCCATCTTGATCTGTTTCCGGATAACTTGAATTCTTCCTTTGATATCCATGTAAAAATGGCTCTTGATACAGAAGCTTTGATCAATGATAAAGATGATTATCTGAAAGAACTCTACTATTTCATCAACTCTCACAGTTATATCCATCTCGATTTTTACGATGATATACCTACACATGCAATGAATGCCATCATTGTAAAAAATCATCTGGCAATCATGTGTGTTCTGAGTGAGACCCAGAAGATTCTTGCTGCAACAATAATCAATGACCGCATCAAAGCCAATGAAATGCTCCGTCATGTGCTTCCATCATTTAAAAGCCAAAATCCCCTGCTTAAATCTTTTGGTGTCAATGATTTTTGCCGAAACAACTATCATGTAAATTTTTATACCAAAGATAGCTTCCGTATCTTTCTTGCAAAAGGATTTGAATTTTTCCTTCCTGAGGCCTGTTGGGAATCCATTCTTCAAATGACTCTTCGCCAAAACAAGGGTGCTTTTGCTTTGATCAATCGCATTCGAGTCGCCTGGGAAGAAGTATTTGAAAAAGGCTCCATTGAATTTTACCTTTTAAGGTCTTCCCTTTCCCAATATATTGAGAATGGAGAAATTATATTTGCCTGTATTTTTTATACACTGACCCCGGAGGAAAGAAAACTTCATATACAAAACACATTAAACATCCTGAAGAAAAATCCGAATATCCATTTTTATGTGATTGATGACGAATTTACACCAACCTTTCCGAGAAATCTGCAGACTTCAATTTATTGTAACGATAAAGAACTCTTTCTTAAAAACACGGGACTTTCCCACGAAAATGGCGGACCAATGTATTACACCATTCTTTCTCGGCCAGTTCAAAAACGCATAGACGAATTTTTTGATATGATTAAATCCAAACCCTATTGCTATGCTTTTAATGCTGATGATGTACAGATCCTTTATAAAAAATATCAGACCTTGATCGAGCGCATGATTAATTTAAATTAATCCCTGTCCAAACGAATCATGACCGCAAAGCCGCCCCGCAGACTATGCCTGATCACAATATCTCCATGGTGGGACACAGCAATCTGTTTTACGATGAGCAGACCAAGCCCATGCTGTTGTTCCACCGTATTTTCATCACAAACCATATAATGCGGTGCGCGGTTCAATTTTTCTATCTCCTCATCCGAAGCCCCAACCCCATCATCCTCAACAAGGATTTCGCATGTTTTCCCTGACTCCTTTACAGAAACAAAAATTCGGCAGCCTTTCTCATTATGATTCATGCTGTTTTGTATGAGATTTGAAACCGCACGTTTGAGCAGATCCCTGTCTGCCTGGATTCGACAAACACATAAATCCTCCGGTGTTTCCCAGAATATTGAATATTTATCATCAATATTCATATTCATAAAATCCACAACGACCTGCCTGACAATGGCCACAGCATTCTCTGTCCTGGATTTGACTGGCTGCATATTATATTCCAGCTTGGAAGCCAGATTCAGATCATTGATCAGATTCCGCATTCTTTCACTTTGCTTTAAAATCACATCGGCCTTCGCCCGCTGCTCTGGTGTAAGCCCGGTATCGCATTGAAGCTGCCCGGCATATCCCATCACCATGGACAAAGGCGTACGGATATCATGGGAAACCCCGGCAATCCAATTGGCCCTGGCCATTTCTTTTTTTCTCAACTGATAATTCTGGCTCTGAAGTACCTCCGATGTCCGATTAATACTCCGGGCCAATTCAGAAAGCAAGCCATTTTCCCGAATATGCACCGGTTCTCCTGCAGAGAGAGCCTGAATTCCCTCCGTAATCGGTTTAACAGATTTCAGCAGCATGGAATTTGCTATCATATAAATGAGAAATATGACCATTCCATTCACAGCCATCACCATGAGCGCCGTTTTCGGTAAGTTTGCAATCATTTGATAATCCCAGCTCGGCCACATATGTTTCCAGAAACTCTCTCTTGGATATCCCAGAACCAACAATCCATCCTCATGCTCTCCCGTAAATGTCGGATAACCGTCGATATACCCCCGTGTCAGGCTGACGATTTCCGATATGGAATAGGTCATCGGAACCGTCTCCGGAAGATTCTCTGTTTTCCAAACGACCTGTCGGGTATCATTGTCAATAAAAATGGCCCACACGTCCTCCGCTTTCAATTCTTCCATGATCTCTTCCGGCAGCCGATAACTCGCATCGCTAATCTCCAATGCCTCCGCCGCTTCTTTCGCCGTGGCCCACGGATGGCTGTTGTTTGTCTGTTTAGTCATTACTCCAACAAACAAAACCAGATTTAAGATGACGAGTAAAACGAAACTGAACAATAATATCCGGAGGCAGCGGCCAATAAGTTTTGGAACACTTTTCATCTCATTTTCCCTCCACTGTCAACTTATATCCCAACCCTTTTACAGTAATCAGCGAAACCGGCGATGAGGGATTCTCTTCAATTTTTTCTCGAATACGTCGTATGTGGGCCATCAGCGAATTTTCATATCCAAAAGGATTTTCGCCCCAGGCCGCTTCACACAGAGCATCAATGGTCACAATGCGGCCTGAAGCACGATAGAGAGCCAACAACAAATTATATTCCTTTGCTGTCAGCGAAATATGCGTTCCATTCTTTATGACCTCTGCCCTCTCAAAATCAATTTCACTTCCATGAAGTTTTACAAACGGATTTTCACTCTTATAGCTCCGTCTCAAAATGGCCGTCACCCTAAAAATCAGCTCCTTTGGCAAAAAGGGCTTGACCATATAATCATCTGCTCCCAAACCAAATCCCCGAAACTTATCTTCATCCTCACCCCGGGCCGTCAAAAATAATACGGGGTAATCCGCCTTATCTTTGAGTTTCTCCATCAATGAAAAACCATTGCCATCCGGCAGCATCACATCCAGAATCGCCAGTTCCGGCAAAAAATTTTCCGCCGCCCCTAAAGCTTCCTTCACACTCCCCGCCGTACAGATATTATAAAATCCATCTTCCTTTAAAATAGATACAACCATATCTAATAATTCCTGCTCGTCGTCCACAAGCAAAATTCGTTTATTTTTCAAATAATTTTCCAACATCTACTTTCCTTCTTTCTATACCTGTAAGTATACCATAAAATTCCCCCATTCTCCGGCCATGGATCTAAATGTAAGGTAGATGTAAGGTAACGGGAATGCTGGCACAAGGTTAAACATGTAAACTGGATATGTAAATCGATTCAGGCGTCAAAAAACTTTGTCTTATTACAATTTTGATAATTTACACAGACTAATGAATTTTTCAATTTTGGCAAAGATTTCGACAATTCCATAAGAAAACGATAGGCAGATTTTTGCAGTTTGCGAGTATAGCGTGTACAGAAATCAACTGTTTGAGCCTTTT
>CATYEA010000001.1 GCA_958405355.1 uncultured Lachnospiraceae bacterium | reverse complement strand
AAAGCATCCATTGGCGTATCCGATGGAAAGGGATATGTCAATACAGACACTATCGACATCAGAGAAACGCTTACAACAATGGGCAAAAAGGGCCTGACCGGACGAGCCGAATTTTCCGACGGTTCTTACATCCAGTTCATCAACGGCATTATGGTCGGCGGATATACCACCGAAGGCGGTGATATAAAATGACATGGATAAGCCATTGGGGAAGCGGTTATTATTCGGATGTCATGGAACGGTTTGGAACGGCTCAGTGTAATAACGCTAACCTGATCTATACATATCTTGCTGCACACGGATTTACGTCCCGAAATGCCATCATGGCTATGTTAGGTAACATGATGACCGAATCTTACTTAAATCCGGGCCAGTGGCAGCATGGCTATAATCCCTATGACGGGAATCAGTATAACGGCATGGGGTTGGTCGGGTGGACGCCATATTGGCGTATCACTGATTGGCTGACAAGCCATGGGTATGATCTAAACGACCCGGAATCCTATGGATACGGGATGTTGGACAAGTTAATCGAGGAGTGCTTTGACGCGCAGGAAGTAACATGGATAGCTACATCAAGCTATCCTATTTCTTTTGCCGAGTTTGCCACGGACACCACCCATGACATTGAATGGATGGCCAATGCCTTTTTATATAACTATGAGCGTCCGGCAACGACGCCGCAGCCCGCCCGTGCAGAACAGGCCAAGAAGTGGTCAGAGATCCTTCCGGAAACACCGGGAGGGACATTTACACCGAGGTTATCGATTTATGAGCCGACCGACATGAGTAATTCAGAAAGCGAAGCTTACAAATTTTATTTTGGCGAAAACCTGTATTACCGTTATGGATACGGTATTGCCAACTGTACAGCCTATGCGGCCGGCCGGTGGTATGAGATCACTGGCAAATATCCGGATTTTACAGCCGGTACGGGAAATGCTAATGAATGGTATGCAGACGCTATAGCCAAGGGGTATGAGGTCGGCCAGACACCGAGACTTGGAGCCATTGCCTGTTTTGGGTACACGCCAGGTGGACACGTATGTGTGGTAGAGCAGATCAATGATGACGGAAGCTTTGTCGTATCAAATTCAGCTTGGAATTCTGACGGAGAGATGAACATACCGCCATCGGGGATGTTTAACAGCTTCCCATGTTTTTATCTGACCACATATAGCGGAACACCAGGAAATCAGTTCCAGGGCTTTATTTACCCGCCAAACATTTTTACGCCGCCGGCGCCGCCAAAGAAAATAGCATTTGTCCGGTGGATTCCGGGATAGAAGGAAGGTGAAAAAAGTGGACAAACACATCGTAGAGGCTTATGTGTTTCGGAGTGATCTGAAGCAGACCATCTATTATACCCAGGGCACAGATGCGCTGCCTATATTATTTATGTTTAAGGACTACGATGTTCCGGAGGGAACATCGGTTGGAGTCTTTGTTGAAAAACCGTCTAAAAAGGGCGTCCAGTCAACATCAGCTACGTTGAATATCGATGAAAATTCTGTACTGGTCGATATGGACAAGCAGATGGTTGCCGAGATTGGTACAGCCTATATGCAGCTTCGGTTGACAAAAGGTGGAAGAGAACTTTTTACATTTATCCAGCCGATCTGCGTGGAGCGCAGCGCGACACCGATCGTCAGCGAGAACGGGATGCCGTTTTTGGATGATGCTATTGCCAAGATGGGAGAAGCCACAGAGGATACGAAGGCTGCGGCAAAGGATGCCCGCGAAGCAATAGCTACCATGGAGCAGAAAGCCGTGAATGGTGATTTTTCGGCCAGTATCACAGTCGGTGAGGTTATCAATGGAGAACCGGGAAGTGTGGCTGTAGTCAAAAATTCCGGGACTAAGAAGGATGCCGTCTTTGATTTTATTATTCCGACTGGCCCGCAAGGACCGAGCGGAGTTATGGCGCCATCTGCGGGGATGTATTGTTTGCGGATAGACCCAGCCACGGGGAACCTGTGGGTCGATTATCCAGACGGCACGGAGCCGCCAGATTTTAGATATGACAACGAAACTGGAAATCTTTATTACGACATAGAAAGGGAGGATGGCACTGTGGCATCATTGCTTATTGGAAATGTAAGGAATCCGCTCATCAATAATACGACGACATCGACTCCGGGTCAGGGCGCTCTGGATGCCGCGGCCGGAAAAGCATTGCAGGATGAAGTCGATGCAATCAAAGAAACTTTGAAAAATGTTTTATCAACACAATAAAAAATAGGAGGAACAATATGTCAGTAAAAACAGTACAGGCCATTATCAATGGCCAGACCTATGAATTAACATTGAATAGTAGCACAGGAAAGTATGAGGCGACCATTACAGCACCGTCAACGTCCAGTTATCCTTTGGAGGGACATTATTATCCTGTGACTATTAAAGCGACCGATGATGCCGGGAACGTGACGACGAAAGACGCTACCGATGCAACGCTTGGCGCAAGCCTGAGATTACAGGTCAAAGAAAAGACGGCACCGGTGATCGCAGTGACAGCACCGACCGCATCCGCACTGTTGACGAATAATAAACCAGTGATCACATGGAAAGTCACCGACGACGACTCTGGTGTAAATCCATCGACTATCGGGCTTACTATTGACTCTGGCAGCAAGATCACAGGAGATGCCATTACAAAGACAGCAATCACAAATGGATATCAGTGTACATATACACCAACGACAGCACTTTCGGATGGCAGCCATACAATTAAGTTCGATGCTTCGGATTACGACGGAAATGCCGCGACACAGAAATCTGTCACATTCAAGGTTGACACAGTGCCGCCAACACTTTCCGTGACCGCTCCAACGGCTGACCTGGTAACAAACAAAGCATCCTGTACCGTAACCGGTAAGACGAGTGATGTAACCAGCGGTCCAGTAACATTGACGGTTAAGCTTAACAATGGCACAGCCGCATCGGTAGAGGTTGCAAGCGACGGAAGCTTTAGTAAAGCTTTGACACTGACAGAGGGCGTTAATACGATCACTATCGTAGCAACGGATGGTGCTGGAAAGACAACCACAGTAACCCGGACAGTGACATTGAATACATCGGCTCCAGTTATCCAGAGTGTAACAATCACGCCAAATCCAGTGGATGTCGGCAAAACATTTATCATCTCTGTAGAGGTGACGGATTAAGCTTATGGTTCAGCGAGTGTTCGGCAGGGCTAATGGAATCGAGATCACATTTGAGCATCAGGAAGGGGATTGGTGGTGCGCCACCGTCCCCTCAAACCTGGAAGGTGAATATATCGTAGACGTGTATGCAGAGGATGAGGCTGGAAATGTGGCCTATAAATGCAAGATGCTGTTTGCGATATGCGGTCACGAACTGCAGGCTTATGTTTTGGATTCAGGATACCGTGCGGAGTTGAAGGAAGGGGGATACAACGTTGAGTGTAGAATATGTGGCGGATAAATATGTTGATTTTGGAGAGAAGATCCATCTCCGGTGCGTCATAAGACCGAAATGCAATCAGGACATCCCTTTTTCGATTCGAAGTGCCCGGTGGGAATTATATAATCCGATGGGGGTGCTGGAAGCTGAAGGAGAATGCGAGATCAACGGTCATGAACTGGATACCTTGGTACAGCCAAAAGGCACCGGAAGATATAAATTTAAGTTTATTTATGAGGTCGCCGACGAAATATGGGTGGACCCGGTGAGACTGAGGGTGAATTAAATGAGACCGAAAATAGCAATCAGAGGCATCGGAATATCCCCTAATCCGGTAAATGTTGAAGAGAATTTTACAATATCTGTGCGGATAGCTGATAGGATATCTGTTCTTGGGGATGAATCCGATGCTCTGGCCGACAGTGATGGTGCATTGATCTTGACGCAAAAAAGAAATATTGCATGTATATCCACGGGCGATGGGCTCGTCTCAGACGCCGATGGAGCATTGATAAAAACGGAGGAATAGAATATGGCAAATGATACAGAAATGATAACGACAAAGACAGTCGTAGAACTTGATGAAAAAACATCGCCGGTAGATGCGGACCTCTTTATGGCTGGAGATGCTGGCACCGCAGCATTAAAAAAATTTAAATGGTCCAGCCTTCTTGCAGCCATCAAAACAAAGCTTGTAGCGTGGACTTTTGACACGTTGACAACGACGAACAAGACACTTCCGGGGGCTCTCAATGAGCTAAATAGTAATTTAAATGACCTCGATGAGCTGCTGAAACAGCAGAATTCCGGTTTTTTTAACATCGGTGATACAGGATTAAAAATTGCATGGGGCAATGTCACGGTTGATGAAATCAAAGCAGGTGGGTATACCGCCGGAACCGGAACATTTGCAACAGAATTCGACTCAACACCAATGGTATTTGCCAGTGTCGAAGGCGGAGTTCCGCAGCTTACGGTATCGGTATTTGGTCGCACCAAGACCGGATGCACATTATGGATAGCAAACCCAACAAATGCTGCCGTGACAAATCGTATAGCAAGTTATTTAGCCATCGGATATTAAGAGCGTATGTATAAATCAATTCTGCAAAGGTCAATAAAAGGATTTAAGGCCGGATTTTTGTAAATAAAAAAGGGGAAATAAAATATGAAAGTAATTGATACTTATAATATGATTGTCGGAGCAGCAGTGACCGTATTGACTGCAATATTTGGAATCTACTGGTATATATTCGCTGCGTTTTTAGTTTTTAATGTGCTTGACTGGCTGACAGGCTGGTATAAGTCCAGAAAATTAAAAAAAGAAAGCAGCGTTGTCGGGCTCTGGGGAATTTTAAAGAAGCTTGGATACTGGGCCATAATCTTGGTGGCGTTTATCATATCTTATGTCTTTGTGCATATGGGACAGGATATTTTAAATGTAGATCTGAGTTTTTTGGAGATGGTTGGATGGTTTACCCTGGCGTGTCTAATGGTCAATGAGGCCCGGAGCATTTTAGAAAATCTAGTGGAATGTGGATATGATGTGCCGACCGTTCTTATCCAAGGGCTGGCGGTAACTGATAAATTGATTAATAACAATAATGATAATGAGGAGGAATAATTTATGAAAGTAGTAGATGTAAGCTCATGGCAGGGGCAAATTAACTGGTCCGAGGCGAGAAAGCATATTGATGGAGCCATTATCCGATGTGGGTATGGAGATGACATCCATGGTCAGGACGATGAACAGTTCCTGAGGAATATTTCGGAATGTGAAAGACTCGGTATTCCGCATGGCGTTTATCTTTATTCCTATGCGACTAACGAGGCCCATATGCAGTCAGAAGTTAATCATATCCTCCGGCTAATCAAGGGGCGGAAGCTGCAGTTCCCGGTATATATCGACCTGGAAGATGCGACTCTCCGGCCATACTTTAACGCGGAGTTATTCCGCCGAATGGGTGATCAGATTGAAAAGGCCGGCTATTGGTTTGGTGTATATGCAAATCTGGACTGGTTTAGAAATACCATTGGTAATTCTTTAGATCGTTTTACAAAATGGGTGGCCCAGTATAATAGCAAATGTGATTATACCGGTGGTCATGATATGTGGCAGTATACAAATCAGGGGACAGTTCCGGGAATCGGCTCTGGAAATATTGACATGAATGAATGTTACCGGGATTTTCCGAAAGAGATTACAGGTGGAAGAGAGGAAGTAGAAAAGCCGACTGAAAATAAACCAGAAAAAGTAAATAAAAACTTTGATGCTTTTATCAGAGCAAGAACCCAGAAACATGGATGGTTGCCAGAGGTAAAAAATCTGGAAGATTTTGCAGGATTTGAAGAAAGTCCAATCACAGACATTGCTATTCGTGTTTCGGCTGGTAGTGTAAAATATCGTGTCCATGTTCTGGGCGGTGGATGGCTGCCGTATGTAACCGGATATAATATCAACGATCATGTAAATGGCTATGCCGGCAATGGTAAACCGATTGATGCCATTGAGGTATATTTTTATACACCAGATGGTTGTGTTCCTAAACGGGCAAAATACCGTGTCGCTCCATGTGGTGGCAGATATTATCCATGGCAGTACGACGATGAGACAGGAAATGGCCAGGATGGTTACGCCGGCGCATTTGGTGTTAGGATTGGCAAATTCCAGTTGTGCATCGAATAAGTAAACAATACATATCTTCAAAGGCTCTCGGATTTCCGGGGGCCTTACTTTTTACAAAGGAAAAGAGGAGCATGAAAGCTCCTCAGTCCCATCTGTTTTGCATCTGACCTATTTTCCTGTGTTTATAGGTTAAATATAGTATGGCACTTTTTGACGGTTTTTGCAATAAAAAGAGTGTGACAGGATTCGACATAAAATTGTGTAGTCAATGCCTACCTTTTGCCAACGCTGTATATATTTTGCTGTGCAAAAAAGTGTGTTATAATGCAAATATTAAAGTTTAAGTTTCGGAAAAAGTGCTTATTTTAAGCATTTTTAAATGTTTCGATGCAGTTTTAAAATGTAATGAAAATGTGTATTTTGATAATCCGTTCACATAGAAACCTGCGTCTCTTTGGAGCGAATATAATTTCTTAAATTGCTTTTACAAAAATATGGTATCTCATGTAAAATTATGGTAAAATCTAAGTTAAGCACATGTAAAGCACAACAGATAAGATGAGTGGGATATGGATATTTTTAATTTAATTTCTATTTTAGGCGGCCTGGCGATGTTCCTTTATGGAATGCGTATGATGGGCGATGGACTGAAGGAGAGTTCATCGGGAACCTTAAAGAAGGCGATGGAGAAGCTTACCAATACTCCTGTGAAAGCATTTTTTATGGGATTGGTAATGACGGCAGTCATTCAGTCTTCGACGGCGACGATTGTCATTACTTCCGGACTTGTAGGTGCGGGAATTATATCACTTGGCCAGTCAATGGGTATTGTCATTGGTGCAAACGTTGGTACGACAGTTACTGGTCAGATCATCCGGCTTTTGGATTTGAATTCATCGGGGACTTCATTTTTGCAGTTTTTAAAGCCTTCGACGCTGGCGCCGTTGGCATTGATCGTTGGTATTGTTTTGATCATGGTAAAGAAGTCCAACGGTTCTGAAAAAGTAGGACGAATTGTCATTGGCTTCGGTATTTTATTTTCCGGCCTTATGAACATGACTGATGCGGTCAGTGGTTTGGCAGAAAGCGGTATCATTGAACAGTTATTCTCGGGCCTGGGACAGAATCCTTTAATTGGCTATCTGGTCGGTGCCGGAGTGGCTTTTGTTTTGCAGAGTTCCTCTGCAACCATTGGTATTTTACAGGCATTTTCCACATCCGGACAGCTTACTTTTGGTTCGATCTACGCGGTGTTAGTGGGAATTTATCTTGGTGACTGCGTAACGACGGCGATTGTCTGTAATATAGGTGCAAAGCCGGACGCAAAGAGGGTCGGCATTGTCAATATTTTATATAACCTGGGAAAGTCGGCAGCGGTTTTAATTGTTGTGACCATTATTCATAAAATGGGGCTGCTGGATGGCATATGGAACAGTACCATTGATTCCGGTGGTATTGCGAATACGAATACAATTTTTAACCTGTTATGTGCCGTTGCATTATTCCCGGCATTAAAGCTTTTTGAGAAGCTCAGCTACAGAATTGTGAAAGATGAGCCGGTTGTTGCCGGAAAATATGACGAGATGCTGGATGCGCTGAATCCGGTATTTATCAGTACACCGGCTATTGCTTTCGGCCGTTGTTATGATGTACTTATGTTGATGTTTGGAATGGCCCGGACAAATATTGAACGTGCTTTTGAAATGCTTACCCAATATGATGAACAGGTTGCAGCGCAGATTGAAGAAGATGAAGATTATATCGATACGATGGCCGACAGAGTCAGCAACTATCTCATTCAGATATCTACCCGGATCACCTCTTCTGAACATGTGGAAATCATGAATCAGTATTATTCGGGAGTTACGGAATTTGAGCGCTTAGGCGATCATGCAACGAATATTAAAGAAATTGCAGAGTCTCTGGATAAAAATGATGATGCTTTTTCTGAGACGGCGTTGGCAGAATTGAAGGTACTGCATGAACTGATCAATACCATTCTGGACTATACCCATGATGCTTTTGGAAAAAGAGATTTGTCTGCGGCACGTCACATAGAGCCTTTGGAAGAGGTCGTGGATGATATGATCGGTGTTTTGAGTGATAATCATTTGAAGCGGCTCAGAGAAGGAAATTGCGGAGTATATGCAGGAACCGACTTTTTAGATTTGCTTTCTGAAATAGAACGTATTTCGGATATCTGTTCTAACGTAGGTGTGGCTACAGTAGCAAGAGTGCAGCCGGAGATGAAACATCAGGTACATGAGTATGTTTCTATGCTGCATTCCGGTCGGGATGAAGTATTTAACCGTGAATACCAGGAAGCTCACGACCGCTATTTTGGACTTTTAAAAGAATAGAAATGAAAATCCCCGGGAGTTCTCAATAGGAATTCAATCCATATGAGTATCCCCGGGGTTTTGTTTATTCTGTTTCTAAAGCAATGTAATCTTCCGGCACTTTGATTCCAAGCTGTTCACAGACTTCAGCATTATATTTTTTAGTAAAACTGGTAGCGTATTGAACCGGCATGGTCGAAATATCTTTGCCGTCAATGAGAATTTGAGCGGCCATTTCACCTGTGGCATATCCGAGATCATAGTAATCTACAGTTAATGTTGCAACACCGCAGATACGGCAAGTGCTTTCTTCGCCTGCGATGACAGGAATGTTTTCAGCAAGACAGATATTTGCAATTAGGCCAGCGCAGGAAGCGATCGTATTATCTGTCGGAATATAGATAACATCACATTTGGCAGCGGCATTTTCTGCCGCATAAGAAAGGTCATTGGAATCTGTAAATAAATAGGATCCACAAGAGTATCCCATATCGGTCAGTTCCTTTTGTAAAGCTTCTACCTGATATTGGGAATTTGCTTCAGATGAACAATAAAGCATTCCAATCGTTTCTGCATCCGGAAACAGCTCCTGAATCATGGCGGCTTGCTCGGATGGCGGAACCAAATCGGAAGTGCCGGATATATTTCCGCCGACAGTTCCATCAAACTTGTCCAACTGGAGCGCGGTACTATAATCTGTAACGGACGTTCCGAGAATAGGGATTTCTGATGTGGCAGCTGTGGTAATCTGCAGGGAAGTGGTGGAGTTTGCAAGAATCAGATCAACACCATTGTATATAAATTCATCAATGACTGTCGTACATGTGGTGCGGTCACCATTTGCATTGCGTTCATCAAAAGTAACATTGTCCCCCAGCTTGTCGGTGAGGGCATCCTTGAACCCTTGTGCTGCGGCATCCAAAGATTCGTGCTGAGTGAATTGAAAGATTCCGATTGTAAAAGATGGATTTTCTTTTTTACATGCGGTTGTCCCTATAATAATACATATAATCATTATAAAGGTAACCAGAAAAGTCAGTGAACGTTTTTTCATATGAATTCCCCTTCCCTTGTTTATGTAGGTATAGTATTCTATTTTTATTATATGGTTTTAGGGAAAATTTGTAAAATTAATAATAGTAATAATAATAATCTAAATATTCGATAGATGTAGAAAAAAGGAAGCCGAAGCTGGTAGACTTCGGCTTTTTAAGAGGGGAATGTTATTGTTATTGTTTGTTCGGTATGTTTATATAATAAATGAAAACTGTGACCAAAATGTGTTTGCTTTCTAAAACCATTATAAACTTGGTTAGGAAAAAATAAAAATAATCGAAATTATTTTCGGAGGATAAAAAATGGATTTTGTGGATATTATGATCTTCCAAACAAAGGTTTTGGGGACAAAAAAAGAAAATCTGAAACAGATGGCGGAGTATATGGAAAAGGCAGATTTGAGACATGTGGATTTGGTGACTTTTTCGGAAATGTTTTGTTGTCCTTATGAAACGTCTTGCTTTCCGGCCTATGCTGAAGAGGAGGGAGGCCCATCCTGGCAGTGGTTCAGTGCTTTGGCAAAAAAGCACGGTGTATATTTATCCGCCGGAACTATACCGGAGCTTGGAGAAGATGGCCGGATTTACAATACGGCCTATGTCTTTGACAGGCAAGGACGGCAGATTGCAAAGCACAGGAAAATTCATCTTTTTGATATAGATGTAAAGGGCGGCCAGTATTTCAGAGAATCGGAAACTTTATCTTCGGGAAAAGAAGCGACCGTATTTGACACGGAATTTGGCAGAGTTGGACTGTGTATATGTTACGATTTTCGATTTCCGGAGCTGGCCCGACAGATGGTGAACCGTGGGGCGCAGATTTTTATTATTCCGGCGGCCTTTAATATGACGACAGGGCCGGCCCATTGGGAACTTATGCATCGGTCACGGGCTGTCGATAATCAGGTCTATGTTGTCGGCACGGCGCCGGCCAGGGATATGGATGCTTCCTATCATTCCTGGGGTCACAGTCTGGTGGTGAATCCATGGGGCGAAGTTCTTTGCGAAATGGATGAAAGAGAAGGAAGCCTGCGGTGTACTCTGAATTTAGAGCAGGTGAAAACTGTCCGCGAACAGCTTCCTTTATTGAAACATCGAAGAGGCGATATATATCCGGTGGAATTTTAGAGTCGAAAGTCTTTAAAATTTTGATCGGGATGTTCTTATTTGAACAGCCATGCAAATGAAAAAGCTGATGAGGAGGAAAATGTATAAACTGATGCCTCGGCTTAAGAGCATGGCTGTTTTTATATTTTCTGCGTTAAATATATCTTTAAAGGCGAAAAGAAACCCGCCTTCTGCGGCGCCGATGGCTCCGGGAGTCGGTACGGCTGAGGCAGAAACCGTAAGAATCGACTGGCAGGTAATCAGTTCGCCTGGAGAAAAAGTATTGTATCCTAAAGCACGATAAATACAGTAGGGTACAGAGGAAAGAGAAAGCATTTGCAGAAGGGAAGTCAGAAGCACACGAATAAAAAGTATCGGCTTTTGTCGGATAATTACTGCACTTTTGTGATATTGCCGGATTTCATTCTGTGTACGCTGCCAGCTCTCCTGCGGATATTTTACCAGATGGAGCCGTGTTCCGATCCGGAGGATTGCGTGAAGGATGTGCAGAACAAGTTTTTCCGAAGTCAGAAACAAAGCCATTAGTACGGCGGCGCCGCCGTTTATGAGCAGACCGAAGGGTAAAAGATATCTTAAATGGCCGGCTGTCTGCAGCGCCAGATTCGGATGAAACAGAGACATGATCCCTGACAGCAGCAGCATAGCCATCTGGTAAACAAAAACAATATATAAAATCATTACCGACGAATCGGCCAGCGAGATATGGTCCTTTTTCATATAATACATCTGGACCGGCTGGCCGCCGCTGGCGGATGGGGTAATTGAACTGAAATAAAAGCCTATAAAGGCATACTGTTCACATCTGGACAGGGCCAGAGGCCATCCGAGACTGCGGGAAATCTGATACATATTTAAAGCTTCGCAGCTCACAAAAATAAACATACAGCCAAGGCCTGTCAGAAGCCAGAAAATGTTGGCTGATTTTAAAGCGGTTATTAAATTTTCCATATCATTTCCGCTTAGGATGACGGTAAATGTAATAGCCGCCAGCACAAGCATTAGAAATATATTACGGCCATAAGAGGCCTTTTTTTCGCTGTTGAATGACATGGGATTCGACTCCTTTAATATATTCATCCATGGTAAGGAATTTATAACCCTGTGCTTTTAGCCATGGAATGGTATGAATCAGTGCGTCGATGGTCCGGAGAGGAGCGCCCTTTGCGCCGCCCGTATCTTCTCCGGCATCATGAAGGCAGATGACAGCACCGTCAAAGACCCGGTCTTTCAGTTTGTCACTGATGATACCGGAAGTTGTTCTGGATTCCCAGTCTTCGGCCATCACATCCCAGAGGACTTTTTGCATTTGATACTTTTTAATATACCTGTTTAAAAAAGGGGTGGATATGCCCCAGGGCGGCCGGAAAAATCGCAGCGCATCTCCGGTCAGTTCTCTGTGCAGGCGAATGGATGCTTTAAAATCTGTATGGATACCGGATGGGGTACAGAAAAGAGCATTTTTATGGGACATTGTATGTCCGCCGACGGTATGTCCTTCTGAAATCATCCGGTGTATAAGCTCCGGATGGGCGCTGGCATGGCTGCCTACGACAAAAAAGGTGGCAGGAATATTTTCATGATATAGTAAATCCAACAGGAGCGGCGTATAGCGAATATCAGGTCCGTCGTCAAAAGTTAAAACTAAAGATTTCATTGTGTAAAGCACCTCCCAATGGAAAAGCTGCAGTTACCTCGCTGATGAGTGTTGTCATGGTGCAGGCGGCAAAGGATTTTTTCATCAGTTTCATATGTTGTTTATATTGGTTGATCAGAGCTGTGTTTTGAATAAGCTCTGCAATACGTTCCGCATCTTTCGGATCATTTTCAAGAAAGAGCGTTTTTCCTATTTTGTGTTTCGTAATAAATTCGGCATTATATTTTTCCTGGTGCATGGTTGGGTTCAAAGCGAGAATCGGGGTTTCCGAAAAAATAGCCTCGAAGGTTGTTATACCACCGGGTTTTGTGATAACTAAATCAGAACGGAGAAAATAGTTCTCTATATCCCGGACATAACCAAGTACCTCTATATTTTCAAATCGATGATAAAGCTGATGGAACAGCTTTTCATTTTTTCCTGTAATCAAAGTTATTTTTGCAGGAACCAAATCATTTAATTGACGGTAAAAATCTAACCTCTTTGGAAGGAGGCCGAGGCCGCCGCCCATCAGCAGGATTTTTGGCCGGGGATTTCCAGACAATTTTTCGGCCGCTGAATTTTCATCGGCATTTTTCGGCGGGGTTTGCGTGTAAAAACCTCTTCGGACCGGAATTCCGGTAATGTAAATTTGATTTTCGGGAATTCCTTTTCTGATGAATGACTGACGGACTTCTTTCGAGCCGACGGCATAAGCATTTGTATGGTTATTTATCCATTCGGAATGCCCTGTGATATCTGTCACACAGGTGACCAACGGAATCGAGGAGCCGCTTAAAGCCTTATAATAAGATACAGCTTTGGAAGCGTAGGCCAGGACAGAAATAATTAAATCCGGCTGTTTCTCTCGAATCAGTTGATTCATCCGAATATAGCAGGCCAAATCCGGTTTTTGAGTAACCGGACGGTTTTCTGATGATTTATAATGAAGGTTATAAAAGACAGCGCTGCGCCGGATTAATGCGGAATAGCTGCCGTAAATATATTTGGCGCAGTGGGGTGTCAGATATGAGATCCAGTCAATAATTTCTATATCCAATTCTCTGGCGGAGCGCATTTGTTCCGGAAGCTCCTGACAGAGCGTAAGCTCCTCTTTAATGGCTTCGGCGGCCTTTATATGACCCATGCCGAATTTGCCAGTCAGAATAACAATTTTCATAGTCATCTCCCCTTTACATACCACCATTATATTGAATAGATATGAGGATTCACCGACAGTATTCTTACATTTTTCTTATAAGAAAATGTAGGAAAAATGAAAAAAGCTTCAATATTCTTAATTCCTTAATATTGAAGCAGTTAAAAGATATTTTACATTTGTTTTCGGACAACGGCGTATTCGTTATCATTTCGGTAATAAGGACAATTATAGCGGTCATCTGAAATCAGATGAGCATATTCATCTTCATCCATGTCCATATCACACATATAGGCCTCATAATCCTCATCATAAGAATAATAGAGGCAGGTGTCACAGCTTGTCTGCGGTTGTTTTTTGTGCATTAGACATCCCTCCGGAATCTATTTTAGCAAATTTTATTTCCATTGGCAATGAGTTTAAAATTCAGGCCGAGAAGTTCAGCGGCCCGTTTGCACATAAGCATGCGCTGCATAAAGATTTCAAAATAATCCATAATGGAACAGATATTTTCATCCAATTCGATTCGGAGTTGAGCTGTCTTTTTTTCTGTATTAATGATTAGTCGGGATGATATGGCCGCATAGTTGACCCGGTCATGTTTATCAAAATTGGCTTTAATTTTGTTGCGCACCCGGTTGCGGCGCACATCCGTTTTGTCTGCGAGGATCAGGGCAGCAGACACAGGATCTACGGCAGTTCCGGTGCCTTCATCATGTTGGCCGATAGCACTGACAATAACGGCGATATCCTTGGCCGGGACATTCCAGCGATTTAATAAAGTAAAAGCCATAAGAGCTCCGCTGTGGGGATGGTCGTGTCGGTTGACACAGTTGCCCATATCGTGCATGTAGCCTGCAATTTTAGCAAGTTCAATTAAATGTTCATCATAACCCAATGTTTCCAGAATTTTTCCCGATGTTTCCGCAACTTTGGCTGCATGTTTCCTGGAATGTTCTGTAAAACCGATGATTCCCAATGTCTTATTGCCTTTTTCAATAAAGGCGTTAACTTCTTTGGATTCTTTCACCATTTTGTACGTTAATTTTTCTTCTTTCATTTTTTTAATCTTTCCTCCATTTTGTAGCATAGCATAAAGAATTTATAATATTCTATCTGTATTGTGTTAAACTTGGGTAAAATTTGTTAAAATAAAAATACAGGAGGTCTTGCCATGAAAATAGATCGTTTAATTGGAATTTTATCCATTTTACTTCAGCAGGAAAAGATAACAGCGCCTGAGCTGGCGGAAAAATTTGAAGTATCCCGTCGTACTATCAACCGGGATATTGAGCATTTATGCCGGGCTGGAATTCCATTGGTAACAATTCGTGGAAAAAATGGCGGAATCTCTATTATGGATAATTATAAAATGGACAGAACGCTGCTCACTTCTTCGGATATGAAGGCTATTTTTGCCGGATTGAAAAGTCTTGACAGTGTCAGCGGAACAAAACGGTATCAACAGTTAATGGAAAAATTATCCGCGGGACGTCCCGAAGGAGTTTTTTCCGGTGATTACATATCCATTGATTTGTCGTCCTGGTACAAATCTACATTGGCGCCGAAAATCGAAAAAATACGGCAGGCCATAGAGAAACAAGAAGTAATCGCATTTGATTATTATGGGCCTAAGGGGGAAAGCCATCGGAATTTGGAGCCTTACCGGCTGGTGTTTAAATGGTCCTCCTGGTATATCTGGGGTTACTGTCTGGACAAAGAGGATTTTCGTCTGTTTAAATTAAATCGCATGTCAGAAGTTGAGAGGACGGGGAAACATTTTAAGATTCAAGAACTGGATGTGCCGGAGCCGCCTTCTGCTGTGTTTATAAAACCGAAGATTTGTGCGAAAGTTTTGTTTGAACCGGAGGCTAAATGGCGGCTCATCGATGATTTCGGAGTGGACAGCTTTAAAGAGCAGGCAGATGGGAAGCTTTTATTTATCTTTGATTTCATGGATGCGGATAATCTTTTTAACTGGCTGTTAAGCTTTGGATGTCAGGCAGAACTTTTGGAACCGGTAGAATTGCGTCGGCTATTTGAGGAAAACATTCGGAAGATGATGGAAAAATATCAATGATGACATAAAGGTGTCCTGTTTTATGTGATAAACTAATAAAAAGATAATCAGGGAGGCGATTTTATGGCTTCAAGCGAGGAATTTGTCCAGTATGTTGTCGGTCAATTGGATGAAGCGGGAAACATAATTTATAAAAAGCTTTTTGGTGAATATGGGCTGTGGCTTAACGGCAAATTTTTTGGAACAGTGGAAGATAATCAATTTTATGTGAAAGTGACGAAGGCTGGAAAAAGAATGCTTCCAGAAGCAGAGCCAGTGGCGCCTCACGGTGGAAGACCGGGAATGTATGCCGTAGAAGAATTAGATGATAAAATCTTTTTAGCTAAACTTGTTCAGGCAACTTGTGCCGAGCTTCCGGCGCCAAAACCCGGAAAGCGAAAGAAAAGTCAGCGGATATGAAGTGCCGCAGAAAAAGGGATGGATTTATGGGAAAAATAGATTATAAGAAAGAATATAAAGATTTATATATGCCTAAAAAGAAACCGTCAATTATTGAGGTGCCGGAGATGATTTTTATCATGGTGGACGGTAAGGGCAACCCAAACACTTCGGAGAGTTATAAAAAGGCCATGGAGATTCTCTATGGTTTGTCCTTTACTATTAAAATGAGTAAGATGAGCGGGACACAGCCGAAGGGTTATTTTGATTATGTCGTTCCACCGTTGGAAGGACTTTGGTGGGTGGACGATGAAACGTTTGACGGTCAAAATGTGACAGATAAGGACAAATTTTGCTGGACTTCGATGATTAGGCAGCCGGAATTTGTGACGGAAACGGTTTTTGAATGGGCAAAGGAAAGCCTTTTGAAGAAAAAACCTTATATCGATTTTTCATCGACGCGATTAGTCACATATACGGAAGGGCTGTGCTGTCAGGTCATGCATGTCGGGCCTTATGATGCGGAGCCGGAGACGATAAAGATGATGGAAAAGTATATTCAGGAAAATGGCTATGTTTTGGATATTAATTCGGAACGCTGGCATCACGAAATTTATCTGGGTGATCCGAGGCGGACAAAACCGGAAAATTTAAAAACAGTCATTCGTCATCCGGTACGGGTGAAGTAGTTAATAAAAAAAGGCGATTCGACAACCAGTTTTGACAGAATCCACAACAGATTTATGGTAACCTGTTCTTGCGATACATAAAAAAATATGCTACGATGAAGGAGAAAATCTATTGGAGAACAGACAAGAACAAAAACGAGTGCGCAAACCATTAAAAGATCTGACATTACTGGACCGTTTTCTTTTTGATGCAGCTATGAGTGACCCGGAGATTAGCCAAAATATTTTGTCGATTATTTTTAGTGATAAAGAAATTCCGGCTATCCGATTGAAGCCGGGAGACTTGGATTTTGGGAAGATGAATGATGTCTATGTCATTTTTATTGCGCCATTTGATTTGTTTGGGGAAGACAAGTACATGTACACGTTTCGAATGACCTGTGACGAGGTTCCAGGAATGGCAATGAATGACGGTGTTGTCAGGATATTTTTGAATACGCATGGTAAAAATGATGATGAGGTTTCACAGGGGCTTGTTGAATTTCTGCATTACGTGGAGAATCCTGAACGGTATGGAAAAAACATCGAAGATTCACGTGTACGGAAGCTTGCGGACCAGATTGATATGCTTAAGAGCAGTCAGGAAGTGGGTGTGAAGTATATGCGGTTGTGGGAAGAGTTAGCGGAAGCGCGCCTTGAAGGCCGTGAGATTGGAACTACCGAGGCTATAATTACTTCCATTAAGAATTTGATGGAAACGATGGACTTGCCAGTTAGTAAGGCGATGGATGCACTAAAAATACCTGAAGAGGAACGGGAAAATTATTTAAAGTTATTGAAAAATAAATAGAATACGAAAGAGAAAATAAACTGAATTTGTGGCGGAATCAATTTGCAATAAGTTGATTCCGCTATTTTGTTTTCATGAGTTGTTTAATATTCGTGATATGGTAAAATAGTTTTATGACAAATGGGAGGATATGGATATGTCATTTTTATCAGAACTTTTTGGAACGGAAAAACCAATCATAGGGCTTGTTCATATTCAGCCGCTTCCGGGGGACCCTTTTTACAAAGGCGAGGGAATGGATGCGGTTATTGGACGGGCGCGGGCCGATTTGGAGGCTTTGCAGAACGGCGGAGTGGACGGGGTTTTGTTCACTAATGAATTCAGTATGCCTTATGAGAAGCATGTATCTTCAGTGACACTGGCGGCCATGGGAATGGTCATTGGAGCATTGAAACCATTGATTCAGGTGCCATTTGGGGCAGAGGCGATTTTTGACGGAGATGCGACGATTTCTTTGTGTGCTGCGGTGGAAGCTGACTTTACACGGTGTCTTTTTACTGGCGTTTGGGCAGGAGACTTTGGCATGGTAGACAGGGATATTGCGGCGACCCTGCGTCTGAAAAACGCTTACCGTCTGGATGATCTGAAGCTTTTTTATTTTGTAACCAGTGAGGGTGATGCCTGTGTGGGAGATCGGAAGACAGCGGATATTGCCAGTTCACTTCTGTTTAATTGCCGTCCGGATGCGCTCGTTGTAGGCGGTATGGCGGCAGGCTCGGGACCGGCCGGAAAGCTTCTTGAGCAAGTGGCTGAAGTGGCTAAGGGGACACCAGTCGTATGCGGAACCGGATGTAAACAGGAGAATATCGAGTATGTTTTATGTCGCTGCAATGGTGCATTTGTAGGTTCTGCCTTTAAGAAAAATGGTCTTTTTGACAATCCGGTAGATGAGGCGCGTGTACGGAGGTTTATGGATAAAGTACATATGCTGCGGGGTGAGTAGTGATGAGTTGTTATCTTGGTATTGATATTGGAACCCGGGAAAGTAAAGGAGTCCTTGTGGACGGCAAGGGCAAAATCCTGGCGATGGAATCTGTTGGACACGCTGTGGATAATCCTCAGCCCGGATGGTTTTCCCAGAATGCGGATGTCATATGGTGGGGAGACTTTTGTCTCCTGTGTAAGCTGTTGATGACAAATGCCGAAATATCAGCATCAGAGATTGGATGCGTGGGACTTTCTGCGCTTGGCTGTGATTGTGTCCCTGTGGACCGGGATGGAAAAGCCCTTTGTGAAGCAATTCTTTATGGCATTGACAGCCGGAGTCAGGGTGAAATAGAATGGGCTCTGAAAAAATACGGTGAAGATGCGCAGAAAATTTTCGGACATGCACCTTGCAGTTCGGATGTAGCACCGAAAATTATGTGGTTTAAGAACCATCACAGGGAGATTTGGGAAAGTGCATACAAGTTTCTGACTGCTTCATCTTATTTGTGCGGCCGTTTGACTGGAAACTATGTGTTGGACCCATACCTGGCCGAAGATTTTCTGCCTCTTTATGATCTGGAGAAGGGCTGTGTGAATCCGGAGGGATGCAGAGAGTTCTGCCGTCCGGACCAATTGGCCGAGCTGCTTCCTGCAACGGCTGTTGCCGGAACGGTAACAGAGGCCGCAGCCAGGGATACCGGACTTATCGCCGGAACACCAGTACTTACCGGAACGGGAGACTCAGGGGCGGAAGCGATTTCCTCAGGCGTCTGTCAGCCGGGAGATATGATGATTCAGCTTGGTTCTACAGGATATATGATCTATCTCAGTGACCATATGATTCAGGAACCGCGTCTCTGGCCGGGAACCTTTATTTTACCGGGAACTTATGGCATCTGTGCCGGAACAAATATGGCCGGAGCATTGACCCAGTGGATGAGGGAGCAGTGGTATCGGGATGTGGAGGGCAGAAATGAATCGCCATTTCACAGGATGGAGACGGAAGCATCGGAGATTTCGGCCGGAAGTGAAGGGCTCATTTGTCTTCCCTATTTTGCCGGAGAACGGACGCCGGTCAATGATCCGAAAGCAAGGGGTGTATTCTTTGGACTGGAAACCCGCCATACCCGTGGGCATATGGTGCGGGCAGGGATTGAAGGTATCTGTTATACCATTCGGGCCAATGTGGAATTGATGAAAGCTCATGATTTGTCAATGAGGCGCATTTTTGCGGTGGGCGGCGGTACAAAAAATGCCCTTTGGCTCCAATGTCTGGCGGATATTCTTGAACAGGAAATCTGTGTTCCGGCTGTATCTGTTGGCGCAGCTTACGGAGATGGATTGATGGCTGCTTTGACTGGAGGTGCCTTTGCTGATTGGAATGAACTTTCAAAACAGATACAGATCGAAAAAGTATATACTCCGAATCCGGAAAATTTTAATCTGTATCGCAAACAGGGTTGTATATTTAATGATTTATATAAAGTCACAAAAGATTATATGTACCAATTATCCTGTACAGATTAGGTAGGGATAAGTAAAATGGCGGCGCAGTCATAAGGCTGCGCCGTCGTTTTATAATACTTTGTTTAAGAAATCTTTAAGCCGCGGATTTTTTGGATTAGCGAAAAATTCTTTTGGTTCATTTTCTTCCTGAATGACACCCTGGTCAATAAAGATTACCCGGTCAGATACTTCACGGGCAAAGCCCATTTCATGGGTAACAACGACCATGGTCATTCCGTCTTCGGCCAGTTCTTTCATAACGTTCAGAACTTCACCAACCATTTCCGGGTCCAGTGCGGAAGTCGGTTCGTCAAATAAGAGGATATCCGGATCCATGGCCAATGCGCGGGCAATGGCGACACGCTGGCGCTGTCCGCCGGAAAGGCGTACCGGATATTCGGCAGCTTTGTCTTTCAGACCGACTCGGTCGAGAAGTTTTAAAGCACGTTCCTCGGCCTGATCTTTCGGGATTTTTTTGACGTTGATCGGTGCTGCGGTAATATTCTGCATAATCGTCATGTTGCTGAATAAGTTAAAGTTCTGGAATACCATACCGATTTTTTGTCGAATTTTGTCGATATCGGCACTCTTTGTGTTGATCTGCTGGCCTTCGAAGATAACTTCACCGGCTGTTGGTTCTTCCAGACGGTTGAGACAGCGGATGAAGGTACTTTTACCTGAACCGGATGGGCCGATGACTGCCACAACTTCGCCTTTATGTATATCAATATCAATGCCTCTGAGAACTTCCAGGTGGCCAAAATGTTTTTTCAGCCCGCGTACCTGTAAGAGGGCTTCGTCTGTTTTAACGTGTGACACTTGCGTTCAGCCTCCTTTCGATGTATGCAACCAGCTTCGACAAAGGGAATACCATAATAAAGTAGATAATTGCTGTAATGATGTAAGGTTCCAATGTTCTGTAGGAAATGGCGATAACGTCTTTAGCACAGAACATCAATTCGCTGATACCAACCAGGGAAACAATAGATGTTTCTTTGATAATCGATACAAATTCGTTCATCAATGCCGGCAGGATGTTTCGGAGTGCCTGCGGGAGAATAACCATTTTTAAGGTCAGTCCATGAGACATACCAAGGCTTCGGGCAGCTTCAATCTGGCCGGAATCCACGGCTCCGATACCGCTTCGAACGATTTCAGCCACATAGGCGGAGCTGTTCAGAATAAGTACAAGAAGCCCCCAGAAGAAACTATTGAAGTCCTTCATAAATGGGACATTGACTTTAATTCCAAAAGCAGCCGCACCAAAGTAGATGACCATGACCTGAACCATCAGCGGTGTTGAACGGAAAACTTCAATATATGCACTAATCAGCCATTTCAGCGGTTTAATCCGGGACATTTTGCCCAGGGCGCAGATTGTACCGAAAATGGTGCTGCAAACGACGGTTATTAATGATAAAACCAGTGCCATCCAGGCACCGCCCAGGAAATGGGAAGAATATTTGCTGAATAAATCAAGCATTTTGCCAAGAGAGAATAAATCCATCTTATGTACCTCCTTCAATCTGAAAAGCATAAGGTGCTGCCAGGGGGCAGCACCTTATGGGAATGGTTATTCAGCTTCAGCAAGTTCCTGCTGAAGAGCAACGGCTTCTTCATACCATTTCTGCATGGAACCGTCATCGATATATTTCTGAATAAGTTCATTCAGATAATTTGCAAGATCATCATTTCCGAGCATAGTTGCTGCACAGTTTGCGGCTTCATCACCTTCGAGCATTGGAACAACGAAAGCTGTTTCCAAATCATCGTTCTGTAAAGCATAAGCGTAAGCGTTGTCGTAATCCATAATGGCGATATCAATATTGCCTGCTTTCAAATCCATAACAACGTTTGGAATAGTTTCCATATAACGTCCTGTACAGTCCGGATACAGAGTTTCAGCAACTGTCTGCTGATAGCTTCCCTTCTGAGCGCCCATTGTTACACCGGCAACCATAGCGCTTTCATCTTTGAATTTATCAACATCATCTTTGCGTACCAGAGACATCTGCCCATTGGACAGATAGGACTGGGTAAAGGTGAAAGATTCCTGACGTTCTGCAGTTGGTGTCAAAGCTGCAATAGCTACATCATCCAGACCAGCCTGAACACTAGGAAGAACGGAATCGAATGCCATATCATCAATGACTAATTTAACACCCATCTCGTCAGCAATGGCCTGTGCCATGGCAGGTTCAAGACCTACGATATTGCCATCGGCATCTTTGAAGGCGTATGGAGCAAATGTTGCTTCAGTAGCCATATGGAGTTCTCCACGTTTCTGGATTTCAGCAACAGAGTGATATTCAACATCAGTTGCTGCATAGTCGGAATCAGCAGCGGCTGTTTCACCAGATTCGGCAGCGGCAGTTGTTTCAGCCTGTGTTTCTTTCTTTTCTGAACCACCGCAGGCTGTACAGCCGAGGGCGAGAATCAGTGCAAGGGTTAATGCAAGACATTTTTTCATAATTTTTCTCTCTCCTTTGATTCTTTTGCTTTAATGTCAGCCAATCTTTTATAATTTCAAGTATAAAGAGGTAGGTTGTTAAAGTCAATATTCATTCACAAATTTCTCTGTTTTTTTACATATTTATTCGTTGAGAATAATTGACTTTTCAGATAATTAATGCTATTTTATTCTTGTAAAATGAATAGTTTTACCTCCCCTCACCACCGGGTGAGAGGATTAATGGGGTGTTCAAAACCTCGCCGTAGGTATAGTGTGCGAAATGCGTGCTACAAGGCGATGTTCTGAATACTTTTTTTTACGATTGATTTCGATAAAGGGGGAAGATTTTCATGGAAAAAATGTCTGGCAGAAATATCACCGAAGGCAGTATCTGGAAAAACCTTCTGCTTTATTTTTTTCCAATATGGTTCGGTTCTATTTTTCAACAGATGTATACAACAGTGGATGCTGTCGTTGTTGGACGTTTTGTGGGCAAGGCGGCGCTGGCCGCTCTCGGCGGTACATCCAGCCTTCTGGTAGATTTATCGGTTGGTTTTTTCATCGGAGCTTCGGCGGGAGCCGGAGTTGTTATTTCCCATTGTTACGGGGCAAGGGACCATGAACGCTTAAAATATGCAGTATATGCTTCTATGAAACTGGCGTTGATTTGTGGTGCGGTGCTGACTGTGGCAGGAATTCTGGCAACGCCGACAGCGCTGCGGTGGATGAATACACCGGCGGATGTTGTGGACGGTGCTGCTTTATATCTTCGGGTCTATTTCTGTGGTGTTATTCCATCACTTTTGTATAATATGGGTTCCAGTGTTCTCCGGGCAATCGGAGATGCGAAACGTCCGTTGTATTTTCTTATATTTACAACGGTCGTGAACATCGGTCTGGATGTTTTGCTTGTGGCTGTTTTCAAAATGGGAATATTCGGTGCGGCTTTGGCGACGATTCTGGCTCAGGCATCCAGTGCGGTTTTGGTGCTGCGGACACTTTTAAATACAAAGGAGAGTTATCGTCTTGTTCTTGGCGGATGTCAGGCCTATCCGGAGGTTCTTCGACAGATCATACGGATTGGACTTCCATCGGGCTTCCAATATATGCTTTATACTGTTTCCAATCTTGTAGTTCAGGCGAAAGTAAATCTGCTCGGAACGGATGTGGCAGCGGCCTGGGCGGCCATCAGTAAGCTGGATGGTGTATTCTGGCTGACGATGACGGCCTTTGGAACGGCCATGACCACATTTACCGGTCAGAATTATGGTGCCGGGAAAATGGACCGGGTGCGCCGGGGTATGCATGTCGGTATTGTGATTTCGATTGGTCTGACTGCCGGGATATGCTTGCCGCTTCTTCTCTTTTCACGGCAGCTCCTTGGTATTTTTTCAACCGATGAGATGGTGCTGGCGTTGGGGCTCCAATATACATTTTTCCTTGTTCCGACATATTTCACTTATACAGGTACGGAGCTGCTTGGCGGGGTCATCAAAGGGGCCGGAAATAGTTTTGTGCCGATGCTGATCACAGGTATCAGCGCTTTTGCGATTCGAAGTCTTTGGGCAATGTTCGCACCAATGATCTGGCCGGGAATGAATACGATCATGTTGAGTTATCCGATTTCCTGGTCGGTGTCTACGATTTTGTTTATTATTTATTATAATTTTGGTTCCTGGATGCAAAGCGGAGGAAGAAACCAAAGAAATCAGAAGGAGGGATTGAATTGGCGGTAATTCATAGAAAACAGCTCTCGGCGATGGGGATTCATTATTTGTATTATCCATTGGATTATATGCTGGATGCCCAGGCAAAAGCCGGGTTCCAAACTATTGAGCTGGTAGGCATGGCACCTCATTTTCTGATGGATCATACGGGATTTCAGAATCCGGCGCCGATACGGGAAATGGCGGAGGAACGGGGACTTACGATTGGTTGTTTTACGCCGGAATGTGCTGTGTACCAGTATTTAATGTGTTCGCCGGATGAGGGATTTCATGAACGCAGTATGGAGTATTTTAAACGGGGACTGGAAGCCGCCGAACAGTTTGGTGCGGCAAAGCTGTTGACCAATTGTATCGGCGGAACCTGGGATGAGGAATATGACAGAGTTTATGAGCGGGCAGTTAAAAGTTTATCGCTGCTGGCGCCTGTTGCTGCAGATTACGGGATTACGATTGCAGTGGAGACGGTTCGTCCGGAGGAGAGTAAATGTATCATTACTTTGCCGGAGTTAAAGCGGCTGCTTCAGGATGTGAATCATCCAAACATTAAGGCCGGGCTTGATACGATTGCCATGGGTGTGGCCGGTGAGACCCCGGAAGAATGGTTCGCGGTTTTGGGAGAAGATATTGTACATACCCATTTTGTGGACGGACGGCCTTATGGACATTTAGTCTGGGGGGATGGTCTTTTTCCGTTGGAAAGTTATCTGAATGTTTTAAATAAATACCATTATAAGGGATTGATCAGTCAGGAAATTACGGATTTTCGGTATTTTGAAGATCCGGCAGCGGCAGATGCAAGGAATTTCCGGGCCTTTGAGCCTTATATCTTAAAGGAGGGAGATGAGGCCGATGTCTGATATGAAAACAAGAAAGATGGATGAATTAATAGTTGTGCCGAAAATCCGGCGGGAACAGGTCGCCGGGATGAATATTCATTATTTAAATTATTCTCTGGATTATTTTCTGGATGTACAGCAGCGGCTTGGATTCAAATCTCTGGAGTTGTGGTGTGGTGCGCCCCATGTCTGGCTGGATCACATGCGTTATTATGATGCGAAAGCGATTCAGAAAAAAATTCAGGATCGAGGCCTTCAGGTTCATGTGTTAACACCGGAAAATTGTCTCTATCCTTACCAGGTAGCGGCGAAAGAACCAGAGCATGTACAGCGTAGTTTCAGTTATTTCCAGAATGGGATTCGGCTGGCCGAAGAGTTGGGGTGTTCTTTGATGGAGATTAATTCGGGCTGGGGCTATTGGAATGAGGACAGAGAAGAGGCATGGAAGCGGAGTGCGGATATGCTTTCCCGGCTGGCCGAGGCGGCCGGAGAGCACGGCATTACTCTTGTCATGGAGTCGCTGAGACCGGAAGAGAGTCAGATCGTGACGAATCTGGCACAGGCGAGACAGATGCTTCATGAAGTCAACAGCCCTTATCTGAAACCAATGGCAGATCTGTGCGCGGTCAGTGTGGCAGGGGAGACATTGACGGATTGGTTTGAGGCCTTTGGCGATGACCTCAAACATATGCACTTTATTGACGGGGATCCTTATGGACATTTGATCTGGGGCGACGGTACCCACCATCTTGGAAAGGAAATCGCCGTATTGAATCAGTATGGATATTCGGGCCTGCTCGGACAGGAGATTACCGATGGACGGTATTATGACGACCCGGCGGCTGCGGATTTCAGAAATATGAAAAATTTTGAAAGATATATGGATAAATAACAGGAGGAACATTATGGATGCAAAAAGCGTGATCAAACAGGTGAAGGAACAGAAAAATGAGATTCGTCAGGTTTACTGGGTAGCCTGCGGAGGCAGTCTGGTGGATTTATATCCAGCCCATTGTATGCTGATGGCTGAAAGTACCTTGGTGGAATCCGGTATTTACACAAGTAAAGAATTTATTCTTGCAACACCGAAAAAACTGGGTGAACACAGCCTTGTGATTCTCTGCAGCCATTCCGGCGGTACAAAGGAAACATTGGATGCGGCGGAACTTGCTCTGTCAAAAAATGCGGCGGTTATCATGATGACAAATCACCCGGGCAGTCCGGCGGACAGTGACAAATGGATTTCATGGATCTATCCTTGGGGTGATAATCTGAAAACTTCCGAAATTCCGAGCGGAATCAGCCTTTCGCTTGCGGCGGAGGTGCTGGCTGCTCAGGAGACATTTGAATCCTATGATGCTTTAATGGAAGGTATTGAAAAAATGGATGAGGTCGTGGCAAAGGCAAAAGTTCGCGTACGCGAAGAATTGTGTGACCGTTTTGCACAGCTTTGTACAGAGCATCCATTTTTATATATTCTTGGAAGCGGCGCCAGCTTCAGCCAGACTTATGGATTTGCCATCTGCAGCCTGATGGAAATGCAGTGGCAGCATTGTGCTTATATCCACAGCGGTGAATATTTCCATGGTCCATTTGAAGTGACAGAAAATGGTGTATTCTATTTTCTTCAGAAGAGTTCGGGAAAATGCCGTCCAATGGATGAGCGGGCAGAGGACTTTTTAAAGACTCATACAGATTGTCTGATGGTACTGGATGCTTTGGATTATGGCATGGATGTCATTGACCCGGCGGTTCGGGATTATCTGGACCCGGTACTTTTTTATCCGATGAACTGTGAACTTCGTTCGGCCCGCGGCAAGGTCTTTGACCACGATGTGGATTATCGGAGATATATGGGCAAAGTCGCTTATTAAGAAATGAGGTGCGGTATGACATATCCGGTAAAAGTATTGGGTTTTGGCGATAATGTTGTTGATAAATACGAACATTTGAAAATCATGTACCCAGGCGGAAATGCGGTGAATTTTTCAGTTTATGCAAAGCAGTTTGGTGCTGAAAGAAGCGCTTATATGGGTATTTTCGGAAGCGACAGGGAGGCAGAGCATGTCATTGCCTCTCTGGAAGCGGAGCAGATTGAGCTTGTGAAGTGCATTCAGGTCATTGGTGAAAACGGCAGTTCAAAAAATACGGTGATTGATGGAGACAGGGTATTTCTTGAGAGTAACGAGGGCGGTGTCCGCGGTGATATGCGCTATGCCTTGAATCGGTTTGATCTGGATTATATCCGCCAGTTTGATGTGGTACACACGGGTAATTATTGTTTTACGGAGAGGGAATTGCCGAAGATCAAGGCGGCGGGAGTTCCGGTCAGCTTTGATTTTTCTGATGATTCGGAGGATGCTTATATTGAAGCGGTAGCTCCGTCGGTAACCTACGCATTTCTCTCGTGCAGTGACCTGGAAGAATCGGAGATTCGTGAGAAACTGAAATGGATTGCATCCCTTGGGCCGTCTTTTGTATGTGCATCCCGGGGGGCGGAAGGCTGTATTGCTTTTGATGGAAATCAGTATTATGTTCAGCCAGCTATGCCGGTCGAGAAAATGGCAGATACGATGGGGGCCGGAGACAGTCTTTTGACATCCTTCCTGGTTGGTTATCTGTCGGCTAAAAAAGATGGGCTGACTGATGAGACAGCTATTCCAGAAGCTCTGCAGGCGGCTGCGGCTTTTGCTTCACGGGTCTGCGGCATCGATGGTGCATGGGGTTATGGAGTACACTATGATGACTGAGAAGAAAGTTGCAGCAGTGGGATTTTGTTGTGTGGATATTTATGAAAATATAAATGAATGGTATGCCACCGGAAACGGTATTGACTGGGGCATTCATCTGCGGCGGATGGGAATCCCGGTCAGTGCGGTCAGTGTGGTTGGAAATGATTGTTACGGCGACGAAATGAAGCAGACATTGGATGCTGAGGGGATAGACATTTCCCATTTGCGGACGGAATCGGGAGCGACTTGTATTACCAGGATGGAGCTTCGGAATGGCACGGACCGGGTTCATTTGGATTCCATTGACGGTGTCATGGAGCATTATGCGGTCACTGAGGAAGAGTTTCAGTTTGTGGCCGGGCATGAGCTGCTTCACACGGATCTGTTTGGAAATGTATTGTCTCACCTTCCGGCCTGGAAGGCGGCCGGGGTGAAGATTCTTATGGATTTTTCCATATTTACAAAAGATCCGGAATACCATTGCATGGACATTTTTCCTTATGTGGATTATGTATTCTTTTCAGCAGATGGTATTGAAAGGAATGAGCTTGAAGACTGGATGAAAGAAATTTATGCCTGCGGACCGACATTGGTGACGGCTACTCTGGGAGAAGAAGGCAGTTTGTGTTATGATGGTCAGCAGTTTTATTCCTATGGCATCGTACCAACAAAAGCGGTGAATACCGTCGGAGCTGGAGACAGTTATATTGCCGGATTTACCTTTGGACTGCTTCAAGGCGAATCTATTCCTGAATGTATGTCCCGGGGCGCAGCACTTTCGTCCAAGGTAATTGCCCGGTTTAAGCCTTATTAAAATTGAGGAGGAAATTTTTTATGGTAATTGATATGCACCTTCATCCGATTTTTTATAAGCCAATCTGTGAGGACGCAGAAGAATTGGAATTTCGTAAGAACAGTTTTGGGGTCTGGAAACAGGGGCCGATGGACTGGGATGAGGTTTTTGTGGAAATGGATTATGGCGGCATTGAGAAGTCTGCCTTGCTTCCGCTGGATATTACGACAACGGAAGGCGGATATATTGTAACGAATGAACAGGTGGCAAAATTGCAGTCCATGCATCCAGACCGTCTCATCGGTTTTGCCAGTGTGGATCCGCACCGTTCGGGTGCAGGAGAAGTGTTGATTCACGCCTTTGATGATTTGGGACTTCAGGGTTTAAAATTGAATCCGTCGAAACAGAAATTTTATCCGACAGAGGATTTTATGGAACCGATTTATGAAATTTGTGAAAGCAGGAATAAGCCGATCATTTTCCATGCGGGAACGTCTTGGGAACCGAATACGCCGGCTGAATATTCCCATCCGCTGGCTTTTGAGAGAGTCTTCATACGCCATCCGGAGCTGCGCTGTTGTCTGGCTCATTTTGCCTGGCCGTGGGTTCGGGAAATGGTCATGCTGATGATTAAATATCCGAATGTCTATACGGATACTTCTGTTTTGTATATGGATTCACCGGAAGAATCTATGGAACGGCTTTTTACAGTAGATATGGGACCTCACTGGTATGAGAGGGGCTTTGGCAAACAGGTCATGTTTGCTTCCAATACGCCGAGGT